>CALJUK010000257.1 GCA_937975745.1 uncultured Planctomycetaceae bacterium
CCAGCATTCACAGGACGAAGACGAAGCACACAGAGGTTTTGGAACCGCTTCTAGAATTCTGGTGAGACACTGCCACTGGGTTGCGGGGGTGCCGCGATTGTGGCCGCGGCTGGACCGACGACTGCGCCCCCTTGGGCGAATTGCTCCCGCCGCATTGCATAGCGGATTGGGAATGACGGCCAGATCTCTTGCGGCTGGCCGGCGACCGGCGCGAAACGAGGGCCGTCAAACAGCCGCCCCTCCTGTCCCCGGACGAAGATGAATTCCGTCGCGTACTGCATAAAGCCAAGCCATTGGCGATCGGGCGCTGTTACGCCGAACAGCATGGGCCTCTCGGGCCGAAATCCCATGAATTCGCGGGGGAGCGGGGCCGTGTGGAGAGCCGTTGCGAGGACAGCCATTGTCAGATAACCGGTCATGGCAGCGACGCCCCACCGGCCGATGTCGTGCACGATGGCATTGACGGGAACGTACACGGGGGCCAGGTAGTCGGTGGCTTCACGGAAGGCGAAGATAAGACCGGCGAACAATCCCAACAGGGCGATGATGTCCCAGCGGTATTGCCAATCTCCGGTGGATGCGACGTTGGCTTGCAGAAACGCGGCGACCGGTTCGAAAAAATTCATCGCCAGAAACGCCGCGAACAGGACGCAGAAGAAGGTGACGCAGGCACCCATCATCCCTTCGCTGGCCACAGACCAGAGGACGACTCCAAATATGACGAGCAGGATGATGTCCATCATGAGATGATTCGCCAATGATTCAGAAACGTGCCCCAAAACCGACGCGGGGCGACGTGGCATCCGGAATTCAATTCGTCGAAGTCGAACGTCCAGTTGTCAGTGCCGGATCGACTGCGTTCCGGAGACGCTATTTGACGACGCGGAGTACTTCTTCAATCGAGGTGATTCCGCGCACGACAAGCCGAAGTCCTTCTTCCCGCATGTACAACATGTCGTTCTTGCGGGCCTCGGCTTTGATGTCCGCCACGGGCGATTTGTCTCGAATAAAATCACGCATGCGATCCGTGATTTCCAGGAACTCCACGACAGCAATTCGGCCTTTGTAGCCCAGCCCGTCACACGTCAAGCATGTTTCGGGTCGCTCTTCCAGCTTGGGAGGCCGGAAGAATTTGTCGATCTTGTCGACGGGCAGGTTGGCTTTGCGGAGCAACTCGGGATTGGGGCGATACGGATGCCTGCATTCGGGGCACAGCCGGCGGGCCAGACGTTGCCCCAGTAATGCCGAAATGGAACTCGCGACCATGAACGGCTCGACCCCCAGGTCCATCAAGCGATACAGCGCCGTAATCGTGTCGTTCGCGTGGAGCGTGGAGCAGCCCATATGGCCGGTTGTGGCGGCCTGGCAGGGGATGTTGGCCGTCTCTCCGTCGCGGATTTCACCCACCATCACGACATCCGGGTCTTGACGCAGGATGCTGCGGAGCGACTGGGCGAAGGTTTGCCCGGACTTGGTGTTGATTTCGATCTGCGTGACATTCGGAATCTTGTACTCGACGGGGTCCTCAATGGTGATGATGTTTCGTTGAAACGCATCGATGGCATTCAATGCCGCGTACAGGGTTGTCGATTTACCGGCACCGGTTGGACCGCAACTCAGGAACAGTCCGTGCGGCTGGTGGACGACCCGCTCGATCTTGTCCTGCAATGCCTTCCGGAGTCCCATGCCGGCCAGAGTGCTGACGGCGTTGGCCTGGTCAAGAATTCGCAAACTCATCTTTTCGCCGTGGCGTGTCCCTTGGGTTGCCACGCGGAAGTCGATCTCGCGGCCTTCCAATTCTGCCTGGAAACTGCCGTCCTGCGGGCGGCGCTTCTCGGTGATATCCATCGCGCCGAGGACTTTAAAGATGTTCACAACCGCTTCGCCGACGCTGATGTCGTATGGCTCAGCAGGATACATAACCCCGTCCACGCGCAGCCGGATGGCGAGTTCGTCGTCGCGCGGTTCGAGATGAATGTCGGTCGAACGCCGTGTGATAGCGTCGTAGACGAGTTCCTTGGCCGCCAGATATCCTTTGGAACTCTCCACCTGTCGCGACCGGTCTCCTTCCCCTTTACCGGCCGATTTTCCGATGAAGTGAATGTCCGGGCCGACGGTCGCCTGATGGAATTCTTTGCTGCCAACCTTGATCCCCAGTCGGGCCAATTGGCGGACGGTGACGTTGCGGATGTGGTCTTTGGTGAGGATGCGAGCCGCAGCCGGCACGCGGGAGTTGCGTTCGCGGACGTAAAGGGAGAATGGGACGCTACCGCCAGCCACCATCAGGATGATGCCCCAGGCGAAGCGAGGCAGGCTGACGACCAACATCAGTCCGGCAAGGCCCCCCAGTACCACCCAGGTGTTCCACGTCTCTGCATCCAGTTTGAGCGCGCGGGCATCTGCTCTCACCCAACCGGTCACCCAAACCCACAGCAGCATCGAGCCGACAACGGGCACGAAGCGCCACATGTTGATGTAGAAACCGGAGTCGCCGGGTCGGTTGCCACGGAAGAAGCCACCTGGCGCGGGCGGGAATTGATCGACCGGCGTCACGGCGGGGGGGCCGGCGATTGTTTCCGACGGAGTCGATGAAGGAGCCGTGCCATTTGACGGAGACTCCGGCTGCGCGGGGGCATTTCCTGCCGAAGCCTGGAAGAACAGCAGTGCGGCGACCAGCGGGAGCCCAATTGCCTTAAACTTCACTCACTCGGCCCCCATTCAGACTCGCCGGTTTGAGGACCGCAAGACATCTCTCGGTGCGTCAAAACCCGCAGCTCTCGTCTGATTTGAATTGGAAATGTCTGAATCGCTTCTCTGCTTGGAACACACGTCAACCAACTTGCACATCGTAACCGAATGCAGGCCGGGAGACCAATACCTCCGTGGCCAAAAATCGGTCTTCCGGCCGGAGTCGAGTTTGGCCGGTTACTTGCGGTCGAAAGGGCTTGTCACCTGCGGGAGGGGTGAACGGTTGCGGGGGGCGGTCAAGCCTGCTGACTGGGCGAAAGTCGATTGTCGCAAATCGGCTACGGACTCTGACTACCGAGGGAAATCTCGCCAACAACGAGAAATTTCGTGGTCCTGGAACTGAATCCGCGAACTCGACGCCGCCAGCTGGGAGATGTGTGCTAGAGTTGCTGGCTGTCATTCCCTCCGGGGAATGGCTGAGGAATCCAGGCTGTCAGACTCTCGTGCCGGACGGCTTTGTGCCTTGTCAGGCTTCAAATTGAGGGTTGAAGAACTTGGCCCGCGGCTCGCTGGCCGCTCAGTCCTCGTGTCTCAATCTGAAAAGTTCAGTTTGACACGACACTTGTCCGCCGGTTCGTTTATACCCATTGGAGAGCCAATGACGATTGAAACGGTCGAAGGCGTGACGTCATCCGATCGCGAGTTTGTGGAACTGCTGCGAGAATTTGATATCGAGGGGTTGGAACGCCACCCTCATTCGGTGTTCGGAATCTGGCCTGACATGCGGTTGGCCTACGTGAATCCGGCATGGTACCGGTTCGCGGACGAAAATGGCGGTGGGTCGAACTTCGCCAAGAAATGGAGGCCTGGGCGGGATCTTTTTGAAGGGATGCCCCGCGTCCTGCACGAATTCTACAAGAGTCACTTCCAGCTGAGTCTTTCGACAGGCCGACCTTGGATCCACACCTACGAGTGCTCTTCTCCAGAGCATCATCGCGTGTTTCGCATGGACGTTCTACCGGTTGGAGGTGGCGAAGGCCTGCTGGCCGTCAACAGCCTGATCGTTCACGAGCCACACAACCGGGCCGCTCTTGAGCCAATGATTGCCTCATACCAGCACCGGGACGGATTGATTATCCAGTGTGCCCACTGCCGTCGCGTTCAGAGGACCGATGGCCAGTCTCAGTGGGATTGGGTCCCCGAATGGGTGCGGCAGCCACCGGAAACGACCAGCCACGGACTCTGCAATGTTTGTGTTGGATTCTACTACAGCGACGTGGACAGTGGTTTTGAGCACCTCCAGCCGATTTTCACAGGGCAGCCGCTTCTGCAGCGCTGGTTCGCCAGCGACTGAAGGTGAACCGAGCGCCCGCCGACGCTGGCAGTGGTCTGGCCGGTGATCGGGCCGATCTCGCCGCCAGCCGAATCATCCGCCCTTGGTCTTGATGCCCTTCAGCCACATCTTCAGCTGTTCGGGGTTGGGGGAAATTTCCAAGGCCTCGCCTCGGCTGACCAGTTCCTGATCGATAAACGACTGCAGCGAGTGGTTAAAGGCCTGCATACCGTCTTCCCGTTCGTAGATGACGCTGTACAGTTTCTCGTCCGCGGTTTCGGCCACGTACTTTCGGAAGCTGGGATTGAACCGCATGATCTCGACAAACAGGACACGTGACGGGACCTCGACGATCGTCTTGAGAAGCTTGTGCTCCACGATGGCTTTCATGAT
>CALJUK010000258.1 GCA_937975745.1 uncultured Planctomycetaceae bacterium
AGTAGCCCGTGCGGAAGATCTCGATCATGAACGGCATGGCCGGATCGGTCGAAACCATGATGTCGAGCGTATCGCCGGCCTTCACACTCTGCTTCGAGCAGTATCCCTCGATCCAGGGGCAGCGGAAACCGGTTCGACCGACAACACGCGTCCGCGTCAGCTGCCAGTCGAGTGCGCCGGGTTTCGCGTTCTCTTCGGCAATAATGTTGGACCGACTGGCTTTGTTTTTCGTGCCCTCCTGCGCTGGGGCGGCCGCCAATCCTTTATTGCTACCGGTCAGGCCGGCAGCCATTGCACCGGCGACGGCTCCCTTCAGGAGATCACGGCGAGCCATTCGACCCGCAACGGCCGGGTCGAGGTTTGGAACATTCTCGCTGCCGTGTGGTTGCTGCGTCTCAGACATGATGTGTTTCCTGCACGAGACCGAGGCTGGCTACTTAAGTGTTTTCAAATAGGCCACGATGTCGGCGAGTTCCTGATCCGTCAGAATTTTGTCCAGCCCTTGGGGCATGATGGACACGGTTGCCGGTTTGAAAATCTCGATTTCATTCCGCGGGATGGGAACCGGGTCGCCGGTCTGCTGCTGCAAATAGACAACGTCGGCCGTTTCCCGAGCGAGTGTTCCCGAGTACGTCCGTCCGCTGTCGGTTACGATTGTGTACGGTTCGTACTCGCGGACGAAACTGGCGGATGGGAATAACACCGCTTCCAACAGATCGCGATCCATGCGGATGCGGCCGATGCGTGACAGGTCCGGGCCAATCTTGCCCCCCTTGTCGGCGATGCGGTGGCATGTGGCACATTTGATCTTCTCGCTGTGG
Source organism: uncultured Planctomycetaceae bacterium (assembly GCA_937975745.1). Taxonomy (GTDB): domain Bacteria; phylum Planctomycetota; class Planctomycetia; order Planctomycetales; family Planctomycetaceae; genus CALJUK01. The sequence continues at coordinate 822 of CALJUK010000258.1, forward strand.
AACAGCTTTCGGCCGTTCTCTTGATCGCCCGATTCGGTGAGAAGCTGAACCTGGGCCAGGCGGCGCAGTTGCTGTTCCTCGTGCTGTCGCAATGCAGCCAGAATCGCATTGCCGATTGGCAGGAGTTCGGCCGTCCAGCTCTTGATCACTTCCGAAATCGCCAACGGACGCAGACTGAAGAACGCATCCGAACTCCGGACGGCTGTTGAGAACCCTTCCGCGACGTCTGCAGTGAGTTTTGTCGCAAATGGGCGGATCAACTCGGGTAGCTCGAAAGGTCCGGCCGTTGGGATGGCGGACAGCAATGCGGCAAGTTGTGTCGGCGTCAGTGCCGCGGCGCCCATCACCTGGGCGGCCTGAATTCGTTCGTTGGACGAGACACCCTCCCGCAGCAGACTCATCAAAAAGGCGAAGGTTGCTTCATCGAGGCGGCGATCTCGGCGGGAAAGTGACTGCAGGGCCGTCAGTCGCAGGACGACTGGCTGGCTGGCATCGGCTGCAAGACTCGCGAACAACGGGCGAAAGTGGTCACCCTGGAAGACGGCTGCCGTCGTCAGAAACTGCTGTGCTTCGGCTGTGTCGGAAGATCGCAGTCCCCGCTCGACGGCGGCCTGCCAGCTTGGATGGAGTTTCACCGAGCCAGCCGACTGTATTCCCTTGAGGATCAACTGCACGGTAGTGGCCGGGGTGTTTGGGTCATTCAGCCGCTGTCCGAGTCTTACGGCGACATCGTCGGTCGAGGCGAAGGCACCCATGAGCGACGTGACAGCGGAGATTTCGGCGTCGGTGGGTTCCGAATCGGCCAGAAGTTGATCCATGATCTCACCGGCCGCATCCGACCAGCCATGTTGCAGAACAATTTCGACCAGTGAGGAGAGATTCGCCGTGGCATTCTTGTGGAATTCTGCGAGCAGCATTTGGCGGGACAGTCGATCGCCGGGGAGTTGATCAAGGGCAATCATGGCCCCGCGCCTGACGCCTGGATCGTCGGAGATAAGCGAAGCCTGCAGAGAATCGGCTTGGCCGAGTTCGATCAATGCAAAGATGATGGTGTGCTCTTCGGTTCGGTCGAGGTCTCGTTCGAGTGCAGCCAGCAGCGATGGAACCGCGGCCGGATCGCCAATGCGTCCCAGGGCCTTCGCTGCTTCGCGCCGAAGCGGTGGATGATCGTCGGACAAGAGGATCGTCAGTTGATCGACTGCCTGCCGATCGCGCAATTCGGCCAAGGCGAAGCACGCCGATTGGCGGACATAGGGAAGGGGATCTGCGAGGAGTTCGCGGAGCGCTTTTGCGGCAGACGGGCTGCCAATCCGGGCCAATGCCCAGACCGCCAGCTGACGTTCCCGTCCGTCACGTGCACGCAAGCCGGAGTGGATGGCTGCGACGCCAGCTTCTCCCCGGCGAGCCAGTTCGGCGATGGCATTTTGTCGCACGACATGCCGCGTGTCGGCCAAGGACCGCTCGACATCACGATCCGAAAGTTTGGCCCAATCAATCCGCAATCCCGCCGGATCGACGAACGTCGGTGAACCGGGACGCCGGATGCGATAGATTGCGCCACGGAATTCGGGCCGGGCAATTTGCGACGTGGGACAACCGATGCGGAACCAGCCCCCCGTATCGACGACAAGCAGACTTCCGTCGGCATCTTCCAGGACGTCGGTCGGGTGGAAGTGCTCTGAACTCGAGGACAGAAACTCGTGCTGCGAGGCTTCGAATGTCGCGCCGGACCGCTGGAGATCGAGGCGGACGACTTTACCCGTATTGAAGACCGAAACGAAGATGTCATCGCGGAATGAGCGATCCAACAGGCCGCTGCGGTAACGCGTCATGCCCGAAACAGCGACATGGCCAAACCCGTAGACGGGACCCAACAGTGGACCGGTCCGCCGGAACTCGCCCAGGACCCGTTCGGAGTGAGGATAAACGCCGCCGTGCAGCCAGTGCACAAGGCAATCGACGCGGGGACTGCGGTAGAGAATGTTGACCGTTCCGAGCATTTCACCTTCGTCGGTGAAGTCGATTTCGACCGGATTGTCCATTCCGCCGCCACAGTGAGCCCGCAGATCGCTGCCGTCGGACTTGCAGGAGAAGATGTACGAACCGGCTCCCTTCGAGAGTAGTCCGCCGTCGGGCGAGCGGATTTCGTGCCCGTGCCTGCCGTCCGTCCAATAGATGCGGCCTTCTGGGCCCAGGAAGCAGCCGTGAATACCGGCGGCGTTGCCGTTGTAGCCGAAACCGTCGACCAGGTTGTCTCGCTTGTCAGCGATACCATCGCCGTCGGTGTCTTCCAGTCTCCAGATGTTGGGCGGTGCCGCAACAAACAACGCGCCCTCATGCCAGACGCCGCCCATCGGAAGCGTCATCTTGTCGGCGAAGATCGTCGATGTGTCGAAGTGGCCGTCCCGGTCGGTGTCTTCGAGCATCCGGATCCGGTTGGGAAGCTGTTCTTCCAACTCATTATTGCGCAGGTTCTTTCCGGCCGAGTCGGCGACGAAGAGTCTGCCACGGTCGTCGAAGCAGGCCATCATGGGATGTTGTACCAATGGAGGCCCGGCGGCCAATTCTACGGTGAAGCCCTCGGGAACCTGAATTTCTGCGGGTTCGAAGTCTTCCGGCAGCGGAGGCGGAGATTTGGGAGGAAGTTTGGGAAGTGGTTCGTCAATGCCGTGGAACACAAAGACCTGCGAGCCGCCCCCATGCCACATGTCATACTTCGGACTGGCGTGCTTATCGAAGAACTGCTCCAGCTGCCGATTCAGCCTGGACTGCACTTCCGCGTGGTCAGGCCTATCGAACAGATTGTGCGTTTCCAGCGGATCGGCCTGCAGGTCGTAAAGTTCGTTTGGTCCGTTCGGCAGTCGGCGGACGAACTTCCAGCCTTCGGTTCGGACAGCGCGGGTGTCTTCAAACTCGTAGAAGACGGCGTTGTCCCAGCGACCGACTTCGTGTCCCTTCAGCAGAGCGGAGAAGTCACGACCGGGGGAGGTCGGTGAGGATGGGGTCGCTTGCTTCAACTGCGAATAGGCTTTGTCGAGGCCAAGGTAGCTGACCAGAGTCGGCAGAAAATCGTAGTTGCTGACCATCAGGTCAGAGCGGCGTTCGGCGGGGATTTTTCCAGGATGCCGCCAGATCATGGGGATCTGCATCATTCCATCGACAGCCGTCAAGGGGCGCGTGTGGTCGCCCATTCCGAAGAAGCCGTTCTGGCCTCCCACCCATCCCTGATCGGCTGCAAACACGACCAGCGTGTTCTCATCCAGTCCCATTTTTTGCAGAGTTTTCAAAACAGTCCCGACACCGTCATCGATTCCGCTGACTTCGGCGGCAACGCGGCGGATGGACGTCGGGTTGTTGATGTAGTCGCGGTTGTTGAACTGCCAGGGATGCGTTGGCTCGCGGGGGAAGGAGGGAAGCTCTTTGTCGGAGTAGTAGTCGACGTGGCGATTCTGGCCGTCGCGCAGCAGTAATCGTCCGAGGGCATACGGGCCGTTGTAGGCCAAGTACAGGAAGAAAGGCCGCTCGTCGGACTGAGACTGTTCGATGAAGCGAACGGCGTGCTGCGTCCAGAAGTCGGTCAGATAGGTCGGTTCTTCGCGAAGTTGGCCGTCCTCGATGATCTGGGCACCGTAAAACGTGCTGGTACCGCCGTGTGGCATAGTGACCCAATAGTCGTCCAGGCCTTCCTGCGGGCGGAGATTGTCGCCCAGGTGCCATTTGCCGACCAGCCCGCAACGATATCCGGACTTCTTCAGTACTTCCGGAACACTGGGGAAGTCCGCCAGTGTGTTGCGAGCGTCCGGGCCGATCTGCAAATTACCGCCCCGTAGAAAGCAGTGCACACCATGCTGCGAAGGAATGAGCCCGGTCAGGAAAGTTGCCCGCGTCGGAGAGCAAACGGGATTGCTGGCGAAGGCCCGCTCCATCAGCAGACCTTCGGCCGCCATCTTGTCGATGTGGGGCGTTCGAATGTCCTTGTTGCCGTAGCATCCCAACGTCCAGGCACCGTGATTGTCTGTCAAGATGAAGACGACGTTGGGGGGCTTGGTGCCGGTGGAGTCGGCGCCCAGGACGGACGGAAGTTGAGGCC
>CALJUK010000259.1 GCA_937975745.1 uncultured Planctomycetaceae bacterium
TCAACTCGGTCGGCTTGCCGTCCTTGATCTCGATGCGCGAGACCCAGCCTTTGGTGTCGTCGCCGTTACAGGTGATGAAAATCCCGTCGGCACCGGCGGCGACTCCGTAGAAGTTCCCTTCCCCCTTGGCCGACTGCTCACCCGCCGTGATCGGCCCGAGAGTGTACTCGGCTGTTTTCTCGTCGACCGGTTCGTCCTTCCCCTTGGCTTTTTCCGAAACCTTATAAACCCGGACCAGTTCTTCGCCGTCGGGACGACTGCCGTCACCCACGACCAGATGGTCGGCGTTCATAAAGGCCACGCCCAATGGCCCGATGTTGTACTTGGGGCCTTTGCCGTACACGTCGGTCGGATAACCGGCGATGGCCAATTCGACGATGTTGGACGGTGGATTGTAGCGGTACACGCCCCACCGGCTGGCAACGAAGACATCGCCGCTTGCTTCGTGGAGGGCGATCCCCGAGGGATTCTCCAGATTCGTCACGACGACCTTGGGAGTGACCGGGTCGGCCGCTTGCACCGCCGGAATCCAGGCTGCCAATGACAGGCAGCCAAGGCTGAGGACCATCAGGACTCGTGCGCTACTCATTCGGTTGCTCACTTTCTGTTTCATTGGTCGAAGCGGAGATCATTCCGTCGACTTGACGGCCATCTGACCGTCGAGCTCGACTGGTGTCTTGGCAATTGATTGAATTCTCACCTTCGTCCGGATCCTAGTTGAGGAACCTCGCGATTTCAAACTGGACATCACTCGGAAAGCTCCCGATCCCGTGGGCAGGCTGGGCTCAGACGCCGCGTCAACCTCCGGCGGTGGCCCTCACTCCGGGAGTTCGGGCTTCTTGACATCCGGGTACTGCCGGCTGGTCAGTCCTTCTTCCAGAAATTTGACCAGGTCGTCCTTCTCCTGCTGTGTCAGGTTTAGCGGGAAGATTTCTTCGTCGAGATACGGGTTCTGGATGCCCCCTTTATTGTAGTGTTCGACAACCTCCGACAGGGTTTTCATGCTGCCATCGTGCATGTACGGGGCCGTCCGACTGATATCCCTCAGCGTCGGCGTCTTGAAGCTGCCCGAATCGCCTTCCAGCTTGCTGACGACCTGGCGGCCTTTGTCGACATCTTTGGCATCCATTCCCACGCCGATGTTATGGAAGGCGTTGTCGGTAAAGTTGGGACCGCTGTGGCAGGCACTGCAGTGCCCTTTACCGAAAAACAGTGTCATCCCCCGCTGGGCCGACTCCGACAGGGCATCCTTCTCCCCCTCTTGATAGGCATCGTAGGGTGCATCGCCGGCAAGAATGGTCCGCTCGAATGCCGCGATCGCTTTACCGATCCCTTCACTGGTCACGTCGGTCCCGAAGACCTTCTGGAACTGCTTCTGATAGCCTTCAATTTTGTTCAGCCGCTCAACAACCCCGTCCAGAGACATCTTCATCTCGATCGGATTCTGAATCGGGCCCAACGCCTGTTCTTCCAGGCTGTCGGCTCGACCGTCCCAGAAATGGAACCGGTTGTATGCCGAATTGATGATCGTTGGCGAGTTGCGGCCTCCCTTTTTGCCACCCACACCGGTCGCGAACTGTTCGGCATTGCTGTACCCCTTGGCCGGGTCGTGACAGCTGGCGCAACTGATTGTCGCGTCTTCCGACAGCCGCGGATCAAAATAAAGTTGCTTACCCAGTTCGATCTTCTCTGGCGTCGAAGGGTTCTCCGCCGGTTCGGTGATCGCCGGTAAACCGCGCGGCACACCCTCGGCGGCGGACGCCCTCGCGGACACCATCCCGGCGGCCAGCATCGCGGCGGCCAGCATCGCGGTCATGGCGGCGACGCCCGTGAAATGCAGGGAGAACTGTTTTTGCGGTTGGTCCATTGTGAGAACCTCCAGGGGATCCCGTTGTCTGTTGGATAGCGAACTGTCTAAACTCTGCACTGTCTCACTCAACTTCGCACGGCCTCACTTGGCACGGGCTCAGTTGAGTGCAGCCTTAGCCTTCTGTGGTCGTCGGGAGGTGTGGTGGCCGGGACCGTTGCTGCAACATCTTCCGGATGTCTGACTTGGCCGGGCCAAATTGTCACGGCAACATACCTTATAGATAAGAGGCTGCTCGGCAGACTTCAAGAGTCGGGTGACTGACGGGACCGAACGCCACACTGCGAAAAACACAATCCCGGGAAAACACTCTCCCGCGAAAACACAATTCAGATCTGCCCGCCGGACCGGATGGGAGCCCAGAACATGATTCGCCAACACATTGCCGACATTCTCCAGAATACCCAGCCGGGCGAAACCGCGACGATCTGCGGCTGGGTCCGGACCCGTCGCGATTCGAAACAAGGTTTCTCGTTCGTCGAAATTAACGATGGCAGCTGCATGAAGAACCTGCAGGTCGTGATCGACGCCGACGTTGAGGGATATCACGAACACCTGAAGGATCTAACCACCGGAGCCAGCGTCAGGATCACCGGCGAAGTGAAAGATTCGCCCGGACAGGGGCAGCGTGTCGAGATGCAGGCTGGCAACTTCGAAGTCCTGGGACTGGCCGATGCCGAAACTTACCCGCTGCAAAAGAAGCGGCATTCGTTCGAATTTCTGCGGGAGATTGCCCATCTGCGGCCTCGAACCAACACGTTTGGGGCCATCGCCCGGGTTCGCAACGCGGCCGCCCATGCAATCCACACATTTTTTTTTTTTTTTGGATTTCTGTACGTGCAAACCATCTTCATTACCTGCAGCGAGTGCGAAGGGGGGGGTTCCATGTTCCAGGACACAACGCTCGACCTGGCTCGGTTGGCAGAGATGAAGACGCAGCTCGACTGGTCGCAGGACTTCTTCGGTAAGCCGGCTTCGTTGACGGTCAGTGGACAGCTTGAAGCAGAGACCTTCGCCACATCGCTCGGCCCCTGCTACACGTTTGGCCCGACATTCCGTGCCGAAAACTCTAACACCACGCGACACCTGGCCGAGTTCTGGATGGTCGAACCGGAGGTCCCCTTCATCGACCTGCAGGAAAACATGCAGCTGGCGGAAGAATTCGTCCGCGGAGTGGTGTCTCACATTCTGACACACTGTGCCGACGACATGGAGTTTTTCAATCAGCGGATTGACAACACCGTGCTTGAAGTGCTCCACAACATTACACAGCACGATTTTATTCGAGTCCCTTACACCGAGGCGATTCAGATTCTCGCTGACAGCGGGCAGGAGTTTGAATACCCGATTGAATGGGGCCGCGATCTGCAATCCGAGCACGAGCGTTTCCTGACCGAACAGCATTTCAAGCAGCCAATCATCGTTTACGACTATCCCCGGTCCATCAAACCGTTCTACATGCGCGTGAATGACGACGGCCGAACAGTCCGCGCCATGGATGTACTGGTCCCCCGTGTGGGAGAGATCATCGGCGGCAGCCAGCGCGAAGAACGGCTGGACGTGCTGACCGCGCGGATGGAAGAATGTGGCCTGAACCCCGGCGACTACTGGTGGTACCTCGATCTCCGCCGATACGGAACCGTTCCGCATGCGGGATTCGGTTTGGGATTGGAACGGTTGATTCAGCTGGTGACCGGAATGGTCAATATCCGGGACTGCATCCCCTTCGCCCGGACACCGAAAAATGCCGCCTTCTAGCCCGCATTGCGGGCAACTGTGGCGGCGTCTGAACACTCAATGGCCTGCAAAGCAGGCTGGTGACGAGCCGACGTCAGAGGACGGCGAATGAGACATGGGTCCAACCTTGATCCACCGAATCGATTCGAGCCGATTCGTTCCGAACCGGATCTGGAACACCTGGAGTGGGATGACGAGTACCTCAAGACTCGCACGGATCGGAAGGTCGAGTACCTCGTTGACTCGTCCAGGTCGATCGTTTCAGAGAACCATTCCCCAGACATCCCCTTCCGATTCAGCGTGAATCCCTACCGGGGCTGTGCCCATGCGTGTCCCTATTGCTATGCGCGAAATTCACATGAATACCTTGGGTTCAACGCGGGATTGGACTTCGAAACAAAAATCTTCGTGAAGCACAACGCTGCGCAGTTGCTGCGCAATTTTCTCGCGCGAGATTCTTGGGTCGCCGAGCCGATCACCTTCTCCGGTGTGGGGGACTGCTACAAGCCGGCCGAGCGGGAATTCTGCTTGACCCGCCAGTGCCTTGAAGTGGCCAGCGACTGCCATCAGCCGATCAGCATCATCACGAAGAATGCCCTTGTGCTTCGTGACCTGCCCCTCCTGCGGGACATGGCTCAACGAAATCTGGTGCACGTCTTCCTGTCGATCACCAGTCTCGATGCGGACCTGGCCCGTGTGATGGAACCCCGTACAAGCATCCCGACCGCCCGGCTGCGAGCGGTCCGGACATTGGCCGATGCGGGAATTCCTGTCGGTGTCATGACGGCACCCATTATTCCCGGCCTGAACGATTCCGAGATCCCTCAACTGTTGACGGCTGCGAGTGAGGCCGGCGCCCTCTCTGCCAGCTACATCCTTCTGCGACTGCCGCTGACGGTCCAACCGGTCTTCCAGGAATGGCTGGAGCGAACCCAACCGGACAAGCGAGCCAAGGTGGAAGGTCGACTACGCGATGCACGCGGGGGCAAGCTCAACAGTTCCGCCTTCGGTGACCGGATGCGGGGCAAGGGAGAAATTGCCGACCAGATTCGACGGATGTTTCAGGTCTTCCACAAGAAATGTGGATTCGGCCATCTGCCGCCGATGGATTCGAGTCGGTTCAAACCGCCAAAAGCCGCCAACGGGCAGCTGAGGCTATTCTGAATGTTACTTGCGACCATCGACCCTCCCCCCGCCCCTCCCTGGAAGGGAGGGGGATCAAGACGCCGTCCAGAATCGGACGCGGGAGATGAAGACAGATCGGAAGAGCACACGTCTGAACTCCAGTCACCGTACGTAATCTCG
>CALJUK010000260.1 GCA_937975745.1 uncultured Planctomycetaceae bacterium
CGTGGTGAGCAGAATCCGAGGTGATGTCTGCCGGAGGGAGACATCGGCAGGTCGCTTCACGACCAGTTCTCTTGCTCGATCAGAGTGCGGAGCGAGCGTTTCGACCGCCGACCGAACTGAAAGAACCGCATCGTTGGCCAACGTAATATAGTATCAACGAATGTTGACCCGTCAATAATCATCGGCTAGCACTCGTGTGACGCTTAACTTCGAGTCATTTCGCCTCCAAAACCGTCTCTCAGACGGGAGGAACCGGAACTTTTGGTCTGATGATCTGTCTCCGCGGCCCTCAATTTGCCATAAGTTATTATAAAGAGTGGACTTCTAGTGTCGGAAGTGGCGGTTGCCTGTGAAGACCATCGCCATTCCGTGTTCATTACAGGCAGCGATGACTTCTTCGTCTCGGCGAGAACCACCCGGTTGAATCACCACCTCGACACCGGCTTGTGCCAGCAAATCGATGCCGTCACGGAACGGGAAGAAGGCATCCGACGCTGCCACACCCCCGTTGGCCCGTCCTTCCGCCTTATGGGTCGCGATGAACGCCGAGTCCAGACGGCTCATCTGGCCCGCCCCGACTCCGACGACGGCACAATCCTTGGCGAAGACAATGGCATTCGACTTGACGTGCTTGCAGACCAGCCAGGCGAAGTGCAACTCGTCCCGCTCGGCGGCAGTCGGTTCGCGCTGAGTGACGACCTTCCAGTTCTCCATCGGATCTGTCAGCACGTCCCGGTCCTGGACCAGCAGTCCACCGCTGACGCGGCGATAGTCGAGGGACGAGGCAGCTGGTCCAACCATTCCAGGGCATTCCAGCAGCCGGACGTTCTGCTTCCACTTCGGTCGTGTCGTGAGGGCTTCGAAGGCTTCGTCGGAGAAACCGGGGGCAATGATGGCTTCGACAAACCGATTGGGTTCACACAACCGCTCGGCTGTGGCGAGGTCCACGATGCGGTTAAAGCCCATGATCGAACCGAACGCGGAGACCGGATCGCCCGAGTAGGCCCGATCGAAGGCGTCGACCAGTTGGTCGGCTGTCCCGCACCCACAGGGATTGTTGTGCTTGATGACCACAGCGGCCGGCTGTGCGAATTCGCGGGCAATGCCCAACGCCGCGTCGAGATCGAGCAAATTGTTATACGAAAGCTCTTTGCCATGCCGCTGTCGGGCAGCTGCCAGTGAAGTGGCCGGCGGATCCTTCTCGCGGTAGAAGGCCGCTCGCTGGTGCGGATTCTCACCGTACCGCAGCTCGGCTTCCTTGAGAAAACTGAGATGCAATCGCCGCGGATACTCGGTCGGGGCGGCAGGCTCTGTCGATGGATTCTCTCCCTGCGTCACGACGTGCTCTGCGAAGTAGTCGGAAATCGCGCGGTCATACTGGGCCGTCATTTCGAAAGCCGCTGCGGCCAACTCGCGGAGAAATGCAGCCGAGAGCGCTCCCGCATTCAACTCTTCGAGAACGCGACCGTACTGGGACGCATCGGTCACGACAGCGACGCGGGCGTGGTTCTTCGCGGCGGAGCGGATCATGCTGGGTCCACCGATGTCGATCTGCTCGACCGCCTCGGGGACAGTGACGCCCGGCTTGGCGACCGTTTCGAGGAAGGGATACAGATTGCAGATCACCAAGTCGAACAGGGCGATTCCGTGTTCGGCCAAAGCCTGTGCATCTTCGGCCAGTTCGGGACGAGCCAGGATGCCGCCGTGCACGTTGGGATGCAGCGTCTTGACGCGGCCTCCCATGACTTCGGGGAAACCTGTCACCTGCGCGATATCCGTGACAGGAATGTCTCGTTCTTCCAGAAATCGGCGTGTCCCACCGGTCGACACCAACTGGAATCCGAGCTTGGCGAGACCTTCGGCCAGTTCGTCCAGACCGGTCTTGTCGCTGACACTGACGAGCGCTCGTCGCGATTGTGTGGGACTATCCAT
>CALJUK010000261.1 GCA_937975745.1 uncultured Planctomycetaceae bacterium
AGTGAAGAAGGAGTACCGGGTCCTGACCTTGTGCGAGATTGGTTTCGATCGAGACCTGCTGGAGACCTACGTGCGCGTGCACCCGAAACATCGCGAGAGAATGCTGATCTGCGAAGAAGGGGGAAATGCCCGGCTGGCTGTGACCAATTACGAAGTGCTTGAGCGGTTCCGCGGTTTCACCTATGTTCGGTTGCGACCCAAGACGGGACGGACCCACCAGTTACGCGTCCATCTAGAGCACCTGGGGCATCCAATTTTGGCCGATCGCCTGTATGGAGGGTTGAGTGAAGTCCGGCTGTCGCAGGTCAAGGCCGAGCCCCGCCCTGGCCGACCGGAGCGTCCGAAGACTTCGAAGCCAGCCGATGATGCCGACGACCCGGTGCTGATCGGCCGGCAGGCGCTGCACGCCTTCCGCATTGAATTCGCCCACCCGCAGACTGGCAAGCCGGTCGCGTTTGAGGCACCATTGCCGGCAGATTTCGAGAGAACACTTTCGGCACTGACTCAGTACAGCAGAGAGGAAACATCATGAAACTGGCCAAAGTCATTCTTCCGGACGAAACACGGCGGATCGCCGTCGTCGATGGCGAGACGGTGCAGCCCCTGGATTTGGGGCAGGTCGATAACTGTCGTTCTCTGTCGGATATTCTGCACTCGGCCGATCCGGCGGGACTGGCCAAGTTTCTGATCTCGCCCGATGAGGAGCCGCTGGCTCTTTCGGCTGTTCGCCTGCTGGCACCGCTCGACCATCAGGAAGTCTGGGCGGCTGGTGTCACCTACAAGCGAAGTCAGGTGGCCCGCATGGAAGAATCCGAGTCGGGTGCTTCCCACTACGACAAAGTCTACACGGCTGATCGGCCGGAGTTGTTTTTCAAGGGAATGGCCAACCGTGTCAGTGGACCGGGCGAGCCGGTCCGCGTCCGTCGTGACAGCGACTGGACGGTTCCCGAGCCCGAGGTGACTTTGGTGATTGCCCCCAACTTGAAGCTGGTGGGGTTCACGATCGGCAATGACATGTCGGCCCGTGACATCGAGGGGGAGAACCCACTTTATCTCCCGCAAGCCAAGGTCTACGACCAATGCTGTGGTTTGGGACCGTGGATTCTGCTGGCGGACGAACCGTTCGAACGAACGAGCACCAAGGTCGAACTCGTGATCCGCCGCGATGGTGACACCGTCTTTGAGGGGGACACCAACCTGGGCGAACTGGCCCGGAAGTTCGAGGACCTGATCCGCTGGCTCGGCCGTGAAACGACATTCGCCAACGGGGCTTTCCTGCTCACAGGAACGGGCGTTGTCCCGCCCGACGAATTCTCGCTGGAAGCAGGAGACGAGGTTTCAATCACCGTCACAGGGATCGGCACGCTGACGAATCCCGTGATTCGGGGTTAGTCCGCATTGCGGACAACTGTGGCGGCGTTTGAACGCCGAATGACCGGCGAATCAAGCAGTATACGCCGCCGAAACCCGCTACAGTGAAACGCGGCGTGCTCTAGAAGCGGTTCCAAAACCTCTGTGTGCTTCGTCTTCGTCCTGTGAATGCTG
>CALJUK010000262.1 GCA_937975745.1 uncultured Planctomycetaceae bacterium
GGCTGTCGCATGTCCTGCCTCGTTCGCCGCAGGTGCCCAGGGTCTGCTTTGTCTGTCGTCAGATCCTAATTTGCGCGCGAACCGAACCGTGTCCACGGCCCCCAGCGCACGGACAATGCAGCCGACGTGGCAACGTTGCCACTCCGGGGCTACGCGACGCCCCCCATAAGGCTAGCTCCTGTCAGGGGGTCCGTATGGCAGTCCCAGCGGCTGCGTAGGTACCACTCGAAGGTGGAATAGTTGAGCAGGCGATACCGCTCGTGATCGCGGATATCGACGAGTGCCTCGGCTCCGGCTGAGTCGATAACGTACTCTCCGGTGTACTCGATGGACTTGCCCTCATTGAGCGCGTCTGCACGTAACTGGGCCGCTGCCGTCTTTCCATCCCAGACGGCGGCCTCCAGCCGGTCCAGGTCGTCATCGCCTGTCGGCCGATACTCGGTGATCCAATACGGGCGGTCTAGCTCGTGGCGGTTGCTGGTGGCTGGCTCACATTCAACATCAGTGCTCCAATCTATGCCGTCGATGCCGGTGTCCAGCATACGGCCGAGCATGATGCGCACCGCGAATCCTAAGACGGCACGCTTCATGTAACTGACGCTGTCATCAGACTGAAGGTCGTCAGGATCATCCGGACAATAAATGGTGATGTGATAGCCGCCACCGCCAACGACCGGGCGTAAGCGGACTATCTCGCCCGACGGCACGTAACCTACGCTCGCATATCCCGGCTTCGGCAGCGGAATTTCGGCTCGGATGCGCGCGACATAGGTATGTGAGACTCCTGCGGCCTTGGCGATCCAGCGATCGGACTCTTGGCCGTACATGACGTCATCGAGCAGCATCAGGACGGCCCGACGCTTGTCTGCGTTGCTTCGGGGCAGGCCGTGCGTCGCATTCGCGCCGGCTGCGGCCAAAATAGCGTCATCAAGCGTGCCCTCATGCACCTCGGCCGATATCTCCGTTCGCCCTATCTGCTGATGAGCGGACAGCCGGTGCCAGCCATCGGCGAGTAGGATCGTCCCGTCTGGCAGACGGTAGACGGTGATGGGGGGCAGCGCGGCACCGTCCGATATCGCGGCCGCATACTCGGATACGGTGGCTGAGTCGAGAGTCGCGCGTGGCTGGATGGTCTCATCGACCGTGATACTCTGTACTGGCAGTATGGTAGCATGTACCATGACTGGACCTCTCTGATACGGGGGTGGTGATACTTGGCGGCCGTCCCATCACACGGGGCGGCCGCCTCTCTTTGGGGTGTCGATCCATGCTCGCAAATTGTCAACGTCGTACCGCACGCTCCTTCCGGCAAGACGGGCAGCCGTCGGCAATCCAAGTTTCGATTGCCGTTCTCGGCCAGCGGACCAGGGTCCCGAGTCGGACGGGGGCTGGCATTCTTCCGGATTCGGCCAATCGAAAAACATGTCGGGTCGAGCAGTTCAACATCGCCGCAACTGCTCCCACATCGAGCATTTTCGCGCCTGATTCAACCGCAGCATTCTGCTTTACCATTCGAGTCCCTCCGTGATTCGTCCACCGACGTGGTGAAGTAGGTTTGTTCTTTCAACCGTGACTCCATCGCCAAAGTCGTTTCTCGGCATGAGACGTCAGGCGGACCTCTCACGAACGGAGCGATAGTAGTCGCCGCTCCGGCAGAATGAGGACGGGATGGCAGCGCGAGTGGGCTTCGCAGGGCGCAAGAACAGCACACCTGAAGATGCAGATGGAGAAGCGATTCACCCACGATAGGAACGGCATCGGCCGTTAAATCGCAGGAAGTCGCAACAGAAGAATGCTCTGCGAGCAATCCAGAACTCATCCGTGAATCTGCTCAAGCCACAACGGGACACGCGCCGACAGTCTTGCGACGCTGTGCCCTCGCATCCTGGCGAGCCGACACGGGAAAAGAGATGGCAACCGTCATAGTTGCCGACTCACGAAATCATGCAGCAATGCGGGAGTGTTGTCAAGTCCGTTCCTGTCCAACATCTGCATGGGCCGACGTCTGCATCGCTCGACGGCATTCCTTGCCCACCGTAGTCGTGTTGATTGTCTGGACCTATGCGGGTCCGAATCTTTCGGCGCGAATGTTCGCGCTATCCATCGCCAAGAACGTACGCGCCACTGACAAACACCGTCGCACGTCAGGTGATTTAATTTCCGCTGCCAATTCGCGGACAATCGACTGCCGCACGTTGTCAGGGACCAACCAATCTTCGTTGATTGCACGCCTCAGCAACACAAGATCGGAAAGTGTTCTAGGTACACCTTTCCCCCAACCCCCTCGGGACTCGGGGCCTTTAGCGGTCGCCTCGGCTCTTCGCCGTTCTCGTTTCCGCTTGCGTCGGCTGGACATGGTGCATTCTACCGGAACTTGTGTTGTTCCGCATACTCGATCTCTGAACCTATAACCGTTATAAGTTCAGCCCGGAGGATTCTACCGGAACTTGTGTTGTTCCGCATACTCGATCGCAACGGGCCGCGGGGTGGGGTGAAATCTTCGACGGGATGGCAGTGGACCGCACGTGAAAGCCGGACGCAAGAATTCGCAGGTTTCGCGATGGGGTATCTATCTAACTAAGTCTGAGTCCTGCGCGATGTCCCGCACCGTTCGCAACCGGGTGGGGGTCGCCAGGAGGACCCGAGCGACCGGCCGGAAAAGTGTCATTTTTGGCGAATAATGCGTGGCGCTGACCGAGCGGTCTACGGCTTCAACCTGCCGAGAATCGCCCCGCCCCCTCCCCGAAACAGAAGAAAACGCCTTGAATTCCCCGCAGTGTCACAGTGACACCACGGTGGCAGCGGAACACGGAGTCAGCGAACGGACCGTCCGTTCCAATCGCGTTTCGTCCCCGAATTCGCGCCAAAACCGATTAGTTTCAATGCGCGGCAGGGCGTGTGGTTTCCAGACTGCAGTCGCCCAACTTTTGGGCCCCCTCCCCACTCTCGTAAAGCTACCGACATACCCGGCTATCCCCTCTGAGCCTGTCTCGTAATCGTTCTCCGGGAAGGACCCGCAACCGGGGGGCATCATTCGGCCGCCCGGACCATCGCCACAATCTCGGCTTTGGTGTTCTCGGAAAGTGTTGCCCATGCCTCGATGATGGCCTGTAGATCGGGCGGGAATTGGGGCTCTGCTGCGCCGTTTACGTCGGATTTTGCGCTGTCTTGTTTCGATTTGGCCGTTTTCCGCTTAGAATCTGGGGATCGTTCGAGTCCCGCCTCGGCTACTCTTTTCTTGCTGCAGATTCGCATCTGCGGCCTGTGCTGGCAGTGATAACTCTCTCTCAATGAAGCGGAGGGACCACATGTCGGATGCCCACGAATACGGTCGCGAAGTCATTAGGCACGTCAACGAGATCGTCAGCCAGGCGGAGCAACTTCCGCAGCTTTCGGACGCAGAGATCCGACAGGATTTCAACGATGTCCAAAGCGTCTGGAACGCAGAGAAGATTCTCCTACTTTCAGAAACCGACCTGCGCGCGTCGGTGATCACGATTCTTGTGCTCGACCAAGGCGAAGGATTCGGACGTGTCCAGTGTGTGGCCGACGCCCCCTATCTCCACGGGAAGTTTTTCCAGTTCAATACCATGTCGGACACCCACTTCAGAGGTCATCGGATCGCCAGAACAAAAAGTGGTCGATTCGCTCTGTTCGGGCACGAGTCCACCTATCGGCATGTCGGGACAATCGAAGACGACGACGGTGCGGAAGTCACAGAGATCTCGCCACAGCGACCGCTCCAACAGTCCGCCACTCAGAATGCTGAATGTCCTCCGCGAAGTGCCTCGCGACTCGAGCGATACGACGTCATCCTCAAGGTGTTCTGCCTGGCCATGTGTGTTGACGGCAGAGTGTCCCGGAGCGAGAGAAATCGCATCCTTGACTTCATGCAGCGGCTGAAGTCCCCCTGGACAATCGAAGAAGCGAATGCCAGGATCGATCGGTTTCTCGCTGGATTCGACGAGCACACGTTTGAGCGGACTCTGCAGTACGTGGCCGAGAAGACGCCGCAGGTTCTCGGCAGGCGGCCGAATTTGTAAGAAATGCGATGTTGGATGTTTG
>CALJUK010000263.1 GCA_937975745.1 uncultured Planctomycetaceae bacterium
CCGGCGGTGCTGTCAGTCAACTGGATTTGAAAGCCGCCAGTCAATTGACCGCCCGATTCGACGTGGCCGCGTTTCTCGAACCGGAACCAACCGATGCGACCTAATCGATCCGCAACAGCCGGCTCGATCACAAACCGTATTGGCATCTGGAACGTTGTCGCATCGGCGAGTCGCGCAAGGTTCCCGTCGAACTGATCGTCAACGGGCAAAGTGTGGCCCGTCAGGAAATCACGGCGGACGGCTCGACTCAACCGGTAGAGATGAACTTCAAGCTGGATCACAGTAGCTGGGTGGCTGTCCGGATCCTCCCCTCAGTCCACACCAACCCCATCTTTGTGCAGGTCGGTGACCAACCAATCCACGCCAGCCAACGAAGTGCCCGCTGGTGTCGCGAGGCGGTTGACGTCTGCTGGAAGGCAAAAGTCTCTCGCATTCGAGAGGAAGAACGGCCGGCGGCCCAAGCCGCGTACGACCACGCCCGAGAGACGTACGACCGGATTCTCAGCCAGTCGCGAGTCGACTGACCGGCGGATTCGCTGGTCCGGTCTAGCCACACCGCGCAGAACAGGCACCCAGGAACCGGGGCAGGGCGTTACCGGCGGATCGAAATATCGAAGTTGATCTCGTTCCCCTCACGCGACGCACCGGCCGGCGCCGGCAGGCCGAACGTGGCCCGGCCGTTGTCAATCAGGAATGGAATCGGCTGCTCAGTCCACGGATCAACGGGGAGGGGGATGTTGCGAATCTCCACTGGTCCAGACGGAAGAAGTCCGTCGGTGGCCAGATGCAGCCGGAGCGCTTCGACCAGTTGTATCGAAGCCCTCAAGCGTCCCGAGGCAATCAATTGCAGCTGCACTTGGGGAATCGATGGGATCAGTTTCCGTCCCAGGGGAACAAGCTCGGCGGAATCGACCGTCTGTGCGTCAGAGTCTTTGAAGGGGAACGCCTCAGAGAATCGCTGGTACTCGCCCCAGGCTTTCCGGTAGGGAAGAAAGGCCGCCTTAAAGAATTCGTCCCGGAGGACCTTCGTCGAGCGAGACATCTCGACGGCCACCGCCTGCCCGTCAGACATCTGCTCGACCTTTGGTGCCGACCAGCCGGAGGCAATCAGGCGTTCGCGTGCCAGTGGGACAAGTCTCTCGAACTCTTCTTCGGGAGACATCTCCAGACGGGCGGGAACGTCTTGTTCCGCCCGGGATTCGTTGAAGACATCTTTCCCCTGCAATGTGCGGGCGTGAGACAAGGTTTGGATGGTGAGTGCCCGCCATTCAGCGGGTGTGTGCACGGCCGATTCGGGGTTCGCCAGCAGGGGGAGAGCTCCAAACAGGCTGTGCATCTCTGTCTCGATTGCCGGTCGCAGCGGAATGAATGGCTCAGGGAGCTGTGTCACGGCCCAGTACATGTTGGGGGCGTTCGGCTGGCCGACAAGTTGCAGGACCACTTGGTACATCTGCATCGCGATGGAGTTTCCCACGATGGCGTGAATCAGCGTTTGGCCTTGGCCGACATCAGTCGCCAGTTCGAATCCCGTCTTCAGGCCATCGAGGCAGTCGTCAATTCGCCCGTCGAAAATGGCCAATCGAGAACGCAACGCGATCAGTATTGCCAACCGCCGAGCCAGTTCTAACTCGGGAAGCTGGGCGTCCGCGAATGCCGCCGGGTCCAATGTCTGCCGTTCCAGGGGCCAATGGCAATCCGACTGGCGTGAGGCCAGGTCCGCTTCGCGAAAGACATCCTTGGCCTGCTTGAGTTGGCCGGCCAGCAGATCAGCCGGGATGTTTTCGGGGGTGATGGCATTCCACCGGGCCAAGTTGGCCCAATCCTCGCGCGAGTATCCCAACAGGCCCAATCTAAGAAATGCACGGTAGTAAATCGGTGCCGCATCCCCGTCGACTGTCTCTTCAAACGAGCGTGTCAGCTTGTATTTGAGTGCCGGAGTTGGCAGCTCGGCCGGAGAAATCTCCAGACGGACCAGATTTAGCGGAGTTCGGTCTGCTCCCTGGCCCAGTGAAATTCCGGGCCACAGCAGGCTGGACAGACCAATTCCCAGAAAGAGCGTCAGCCGGTTTGCGAACCCACGATCGGCCGGGAACGCACGACCGCAGCGTGTTCGTGGCTGGGGGAGCGTGCGTCGGAAACCACGTTGAATGAGCAGGTTGTTGAGCATGGGGCACCTCGGGGCAAGCCGGCAGCAGGCGGGACTCTCTCTGGAGCCCCATCATCTGAGAGAACCATCCAATTCGCAACCCGCCATCCGGCCGGAGGGACGTCGTTCGGGAACTCGGATTCGCCTCCGCTCAGTCTCCAGACGGCATTTCTGTCTTGCGGACCACCATCGTGAAAGTTAAAGTTTCCGCCAGCAGGGTCATACTGCCGGGATGACCGCGTCATTGCTGACCAAATCGGGAAGGATTCCCACGTGGTCGGCAGACAAATGCCGCGGTGGACAATTCAAGAGAGTCCGGCCCCCTCTTCATCGGGCATTCGGCCGGAAATCACAACGCTAAGAAAGGCTCACGGATGAGCGCTCTGAAGCTGTTCGACCCCGAACATCTGCCACGGTTGGCGAATTGTCACACAACCAATTCGACGCCGGACGTCATTCCCTTCCGCCCGTCGGCGACCGCGCGTGTGGCTTGGCGCGAAACCGCCCAACGGCGCAGGCAGCAATCTCCCCTGATCGCCCGGATGCGAGTGATTCACGAGAATCGCCAATGCCCGTGTTGCGAATCGACCGCGGTCCTGCCGATTGAACTGCGAGACGGTCTGTTAAATCGCAGCCAGCGGATGATCCCGGGAACGGGAACGTTGGTCGGCTTCCGTTGCGATCTCTGCCATCACGAGTGGCCCGTTCAAGGCTGATTGGTTGCTTTGGGCTTGTTGAGTCGGGTGTCTCCCTGCGCGTCTGCCGATAATTCGCAATCGGCGCAGCGATCAAGTATCCTGCGCGCAAGTGGCCTGTGCACGGCGTTCTGCCGCACACCGGCCAAGCATCTTGCGGCGGACTTTCGCAAAGGAGTCACACCATGCCTAAAGTCTTACTCGTGATTGGTGATGCCACCGAAGTCCTCGACACAATGTACCCATACTTTCGGCTGCCCGAAGATGGCTTTGAGGTTGTCGTGGCGGCACCGCAAAAGCGGCAGTACCACATGGTGCTGCACGAACAGCCGCCCGGTTGGGATATCACTCGGGAGACCGCCGGCTACCACCTCGACTCGGACATAGCCTTCGCGGATGTGAACCCGGAGGAATACGTCGGGCTGTTTCTTTCCGGCGGGCGCGCACCGGAATACCTGCGCTACGACGCGGACCTGCTGGACATCACGGCCGACTTCTTCCGCGAGAACAAACCGGTGGCCTCTGTCTGCCACGGTATCGAGATTCTGGCCGCGGCCAACGTGCTGCAAGGCCGCAAGGTCACAACTGTCGCCAAGTGTGAACTCGACGCGACAACAACCGGCGGAGTGTATGTCAACGAACCGTGCGTGGTCGATGGCAATCTCGTCTCTGCCCGGACGTGGCACGACAACACACCGTTTCTCAAGGCGTATGTCAGTCTGTTAAAAGAGTACATGAAGACACGCTGACTGATGTGACCGCGTGTTCGGTTTCCGGTATCCATCGGGCGAGAACGCGAGACGTCCGAGCGTTTTATCGACGGCTTGTGTTGAGGTTGCGAAACAGAAAGGGAGCGGACATCGAGCCGCGAAGTGACAGGTTCCATGCGAAATTCAACGCCTGACAAAACTCAAGTGTTTCCCCTCGTCATAATGTTGTTGTCGCTGGGCAGCTGCCTGACCGCGACGGCGGGAGATTGGCCGGGAATTCTCGGACCGCATCGCAACGGCGTTGCCGACGGTGAAACCCTGGCAGACCGCTGGCCAGAAGCGGGGCCGAAACTCCTCTGGAGTCGACCCGTTGGAGACGGTCTCGCCGGAGTGGCGGCGGTTTCCAGCGGAGGTCCGGGGGACGATGGTATCTGCGTCCTGTAACATCGAGCAGGCGACGAGGAAATCGTTGAAGGGCTGCAGGTTCCCTTTGGCCCCTTCCTGTCCTTCGAGC
>CALJUK010000264.1 GCA_937975745.1 uncultured Planctomycetaceae bacterium
TTCAGCAGATGCCGGCATTCCAACAACCACCGGCAGTTCCGGCTGCTGCTCCGACCGCGCCAGTCACCCCGAAAGCCGTGACACCGCCGTCCACTCCGCAAGCCGACTCAACCGCAGTCAGTCCCGAAGCAGGTTCCCCGACACCGGCCCCACCGGACAAGTCTCCCGCCGGTCCCCAGTTTCCCAATCTGGCTGCCGTCTCCGCGACTGAGCCGGTTTCATCGTCCGATTTTGATTTTTTGAGTAAGCTCTCGGACGCCAATGCGACCGCAGCAGAACCGGAAAGCCCCGAACCGACAGCCGAAACCGTGTCTCCGCCGTCTTCGTCATCCGGTGTGGCAACCGACGAGACTCCTGTCGCCGAACAATCTGCTGCCGAACAACCGGTGGCGGAAGCCTCCGTTTCGTCGTTCGCTCCAGCCAATCCTTCGGTTCCGCCCGCCAGTTCAGTCGGCCTCGTCAATGAGGTGCAGATCGAGCCGGCTGCACCTTCCGCAGACGCGACCGCCGAAACGTCCGCCGTGACTGGGCCGGCCACGATCGAGTCCACGGACGCCCCTGCTCCGAGCTTGAATGACGTTGTCCCGACAGCACCTCCGGTGGCAGGTCCCGCGTCCGGTTTCAGCCAGACGATTTCGCCCCCCGTGTTACCGAGCGCGGAGTCCGCAACGCAAACTCCGCCGGCTGGGGAGACGGTCGCGACACCCTCGGCGCCGGTGGTCGAGACACCGCCCGTGCCGACAGCTCCACCAGTTTCGACAGAGCCACCGTCGCCCGCCTTTCCTTGGGCACCTGCCGCGGAGGCCGCGCCGGCAGCGACACCGGTCGCCAGTCCGACGTCAGGGATCGTCGTTTCCGCTCCGAGCCCCACGCCGCCGACGGCTCCGCCGGACGCCGTTGTCGCGTCAGGTTCGCAACTCGATTTCAGCAGTTGGGGAGGCGGGAGTCTTGGCAACACCGCCGGAGCGGGGATCCCCGAATTCAACCCAACACCGTCCGCTCCGTCTGCCTCTGCCGCGACCAGTCCGAATTCAACCCAGGAGGCGAAGTCGGCCCAACGTCCCCGGTCGGGGCTGGTGACAATGCTGCTGTTCGCTTATGCCACTGCTGTGACGATCAGCTTTCTGTATTTGCTGTTGTCGCTCCGAAACGGCAAACCGCATGATCTGGAAAGCCTGCCCGATCTGAAACCCCCCAAGCGGGACGGTGAAATCGCCCTGCAACTGGTGCCCGAGAATGCTCCCATGGCGCCCGGTCATACGCTCTCACTGGGCGAGTCGCGGCGGTTTGGCAACATTCGTGTGACAGCAGTGGCCGTGACGCGGGGGCCGCTGCAGTTCGTCCATTACACGGGAGAACCAGCCAAGGGGGGGCGACCGCCAACAAATCCGGTTCTTAAACTCTGGCTCCGCTTCGAGAATGTGTCCGAGGACCAGGAGATCGCCCCGCTCGATGAACTGCTGACACTCACACGTGTCCCGGCTGCGCACGAGGTTGGCGTGTTTCGGGCGAATAATTTTCTGGTCTCCAAGTCGGCCAAAGGAGATCTCCGCCAGGAGATTCTCGTCTACGACATGCCGATTTCCTGGGACTGGATGATCAAGGGACAGAACCTGGACCGGGAGTTGGCGCCCGGCGAAAGCATGGAAACGTTTATTCCCTCGGCCGAGGACGGTGTTGATGGTCTGTCCGGACCTCTGCTATGGCGAGTGCACTTCCGCAAAGGATACAACCCCAAGTCGATGCGCGGCGTGACGACACTGGTCGAGGTTGCCTTCGACGACTCGGAAATTAGCGCGGACCGGAACCGCACATAGTGGTGCGGTTCCGGTGGCCCTCAGTCGGAATGACCGTGGTGCATTCTGGTTGATGCGAGATACAGTCGTGACGCCGCTTAGGCCGGGGCCTTCCAGGAAGCGAAGCAGCGGTCCATCCGGGCGGAGATATCTGCCAGCCGCTCGCGATCTCCGCCGCGGACTTCTGCAGTGGCCCAGCCTTTGTAGCCGATTTCGTGCAGGGCCTGCATGACGGCGGGCCAATTGCAGTCGCCATCGCCCAATTCGACGCCGAAGCCGGATCGCGGGCCTTTGGAGTTCTGCAGTTCGCGGCTGTATTCCTTGATGTCCAACTTCTTGATCCGCGGTCCAAGGATGCGAATCCACTGTTCGGGCCACGCGTAGCGGACGACGTTACCGACATCGAAGTAAGACCCGACCAGCGGCGATTCGAACTCGTCGATGTAGCGGGCCAATTCCAGCGGGCTCAGCAGGAAGTTGTTCCAGACGTTCTCGATCAACAGCGAGATGTTTAATTCTTCCGCGAGTGGGAGTGCTTTGCGCATCACTTCCTGCGAGCGGGTGTAAGCATCGGCGTAGCCGATTTCCTCGCTGACGACGGCCGGGACGACCAGCACGCTACTGCCGCCGTAGGCCTTGGCGTCGCGAATGGAGCCCAGCAGACTTTGCAGGCCCTCTTCCCGCACAGCCGGATCGGGATGCGAGAAGGGTTTGTTCCAGTTCTTGTAACAGACAACACCGTGCACGATGACACCCGTTTTGTCGATGGCCGCCCGGACTTCGTCATGATTCCAGGGAATATTCATGTCGAGTCCCTCGAAGCCGAGTTCCTTGAGCATCTGGAATTTCTCGACGATCGGGGCGTCTCCGCCGATCATGGTGTACTTGACCGCTTTCCGCAGTCCATGTTCGGCAGCCGGAGTCTCTTTGGCATTTGTTCGGGAGCCGGCTCCCAGCACCAAACCGGCCGCGACGGCCGTCCCGGTTGTGCGCAGAAAATCCCGGCGGTCTACTGGCATCGTCATTGTCGTTTCCTCGTGTAAGGTGTTTCTGCCACGTTGCGATGGGGCATTGAAAAAACGCTGATGAATGCGGGCCTGTCAGCTCGCATGTGATTCAGTTTTCGGTGCGGATTCGCCGAACAGTTCGTGCACCGGCAGACCATGTTCCACAAGACGGATTGGTCGGTCGTCCCGTGTGCGATATTCCTGTGCGGGATCGAAACCGAGGATTCGGCAGAGCGTGACGTAGAAATCGGGAATGCTCACCGGCCGATCGGTTATGGCGATGCCGTCCTTGTCGGTTGCTCCGATGACTTGTCCCCCTTGAACGCCAGCCCCCGACATGCAGGTAATCCAACCTTCGGAATAGTGGTCGCGGCCGCCATCGGTCTTAATCTTGGGTGTTCTGCCGAACTCGCCCATCCAGACGACAAGTGTCTCTTCTAACATGCCGCGCGACTCCAGATCGCGGAGCAAGGCGGCATACGGTGCATCAATTTCTTCGCACAAGAATGGTGTGTCGCGATAGCCATTGCCGTGCGTGTCCCAGCCGGCATCCGACAGTTCCCCCGCGCTGAAGACTTCCACAAAGCTGACGCCCCGCTCGATCAGCCGCCGGGCGAGCAGGCAGCCCTGACCAAACTTACTCCGTCCGTAGGCGTCTTTTAACGCGGTTGGTTCGTTGTCGAGGCGAAATGCATCCAGCTCGGGACTGAGGACAAACCGGGCCGTCCGGTCGTAGATCGCCCGCTTCTGCTCGACGGCATCGGCCGCCCCTCGACCAGCGAAACTGGCATCCAGCCCCGCGGTTAAGCCCAACGGCCGTGGGCGGACGTCGTCGTCCGGATCACGTCCTCGGGCAATTTCCCCGGAACGTCGATATTGAACGACGCATATCGACTCCCCAGGACGCCCGAGTCGACATCGCGAGTTTGAATTCGGGGTTTGCCGACACGGACGTATGCGGGCAGATCGAAGCTCAGGTCTTCCCGTTCCCGGGCCACGACACTTCCCCAGGTTGGATAGCGGACCGATGGGTTGGGAGGGTAGCCCGAGCGGACCAGTTTGATCGCCCGCGAATGGTCCGCTTCGTTGGTCGACATCGAGCGGATGACTGCGATGCGATCCATCACGGACGCGACGTGGGGCAGGAATTCGGCGATGCGAACGCCGGGGAGACTGGTTGGAATGGAGCCAGCCGGTCCCTGGTACTTCGAACCGATCTTGGGGTTGAACGTGTCATACTGACTGGGCCCACCGTCCATCCATAGCAGGATCATCTTCTTATGTTGTCGGCGCATCTGCTCGGCAGAGGCAATC
>CALJUK010000265.1 GCA_937975745.1 uncultured Planctomycetaceae bacterium
GTACCCGAAGAACGGGCCGACAACTGTCGGACGTTGCCGGCGCTATTCCAATACGGCGAACTCGTCTCGGCAATTGAATGCTTGCTGCAGCAGCCGGCCGCCTGAAATCGTCTGGTTGTCACCTCCGCTTAGCTTTCGTATTCAAAAGTGCACTGTGTAGGCTGTGACGGCCGGCCGCTTCGAATGTCCCTGCGGCGACCAGAAAACCACCAGAATTCGACTCCGTGGAATGTAACCACTGCAATCGACTGATATGATGATTGCAGATCCGTCGTCGGGGCGGTGTTGATCGGGCGCAGCGATGCCGTGGGTGAGCCGGCGTCGCCGAGGAAACGAGTCGGCAGGGGGAGAACTTCGTGTCGGATGCGACACTGCTGGCGATCCAGGGGGCCGAGCAAGGGGCACGTTTCGTGCTGTCCGATGGACAGATCCATGTCGGTCGGGGCGTGCGAAGTACGCTTCGGCTGCACGATACCGAAGTCTCCCGCAACCACGCGGTGATTGAATCTCGCGATGGCCATCACGTCATAACGGATCTCAACAGTAGCAACGGCACGTACGTCAATGGCGAGGCCGTGACAACTCGTACCCTGCAGAACGGCGATCAACTGCAACTGGGCCGATCGGTTCTGCTGTATTCGTCCGGAACGCCCAGCACGTATGCGGTGCACCCAATCGGTCGCTAGTCGGTGCTGACCAGCTACGACCTACAGGATCGCAGTGCTATCGTCGGCGAAGTCAGTCATGAAATCGCTCACGATGTGGTGCAGCATGCGCAGATCGGCGAAGGACAGACTCCCGAACAGATGACGGCCAACCTGAAGGCCCTCTATCGCATCGCCGAGGAAGCTGTCAGCGGTTCGTTGTCGACCGAAGAGTT
The DNA here is from genome assembly GCA_937975745.1 of uncultured Planctomycetaceae bacterium. Taxonomy (GTDB): domain Bacteria; phylum Planctomycetota; class Planctomycetia; order Planctomycetales; family Planctomycetaceae; genus CALJUK01. Next base: position 881 of record CALJUK010000265.1, read on the forward strand.
GCTCCACCGGATTCTCGACGTGACCATCGAAGCGGTCGGCGCGGATCGGGGCTGCATTCTGGTGGCCGATCCGCAATCCGGCGAGATCGTTCCCCGGGTGATCAGCCATCGCGAGGGAGTCGATGTCAATTCGCGGATGCCCATTTCCCGCTCGATTGTCGACTACGTTGTTCGCCGTGGCCAAGGGGTCCGGACATCCGACGCGCAGACTGACCAGCGATTCGATCCCGGTCGCAGCATTTTGCAGGCGGGAATTCGCGAAGCCCTGTGTGTGCCAATGCAGGGGCGGTTCGAGCTGATGGGTGTCATCTATGTCGACACCACCACCAAACCCCAGACGGCCGAATCCTCTCAGCCCCCCGTCCATAAATTTGACGAGGGAGAACTCCGGCTACTGGTGGCAATCGCCCGGCAGTCGGCCTTGGCTGTTGAAAGCAATCGCTTCCAGCAGGCGCTGCTGAAAGCCGAGCGGTTGGCCGCGATGGGCCAGACAACGGCGATCCTCAGCCACCATATCAAGAACATTCTGCAGGGGATTCGCGGCGGAAGTTACCTGATCGACCTGGGACTGAAGGAACACAGCGAGGACGTGGTTCGCCGAGGCTGGAAGATCGTCGAGAAGAATCAGAACAAGATCTACCACCTCGTCATGGACATGTTGACGTTCAGCAAAGAACGGCAGCCGCAGTGGGAAGCCGGCGAGCTGAACGCCACGGTCGCCGACGTCTACGAATTGATGCAGTCACGGGCCCAGGACGCCCATGTGGAACTCGCCTGGCAGCCGGCGGCTGAACTCCCCGTCTCGATGTTCGACTCTGAGGCGATTCACCGGGCGGTTCTCAACATCGTCATCAACGCACTCGATGCTGTTGAAGAACGCGAAGGGGCGCGTGTCGTCCTGGCCACACACTACGACAGGCCATCAGACGCTCTGGTGATTACGGTGACAGACAACGGTCCGGGGATTCCTCCGGAACAACTTAACCGCATCTTTAACGTCTTTGAATCAAGCAAGGGGGCCCGGGGGACAGGGCTCGGCCTGGCAGTCAGCCAGAAAATCATCCGCGAGCACGGGGGGGACATCGGCATCGAGAACCTGGAAGGGGGCGGCTGCCGGTTGACGCTCTCCTGGCCGTTGATCAAAGACGACTCGCGGCCCGTTGGCGAAGCCAAGACACAAATGTAATCCACCGCAGAATGTGGCCGAACGTGGCAGCATCGGCCGAACATTCCGCGACGGGCAGTGCCAGACTGGTTGTGCAGCTTTGCGTGACTTAGTGGACTGTCGACGACGACGGTCTTGACCAATGCCGAACCCTGCAGTCCCCAGGCCGAGCAGGGCTATGGAAGACGGTTCGGGAACCGCGGGGCCGGCCGGTGCGTCGACGAGCGCCAGGTACGGCGTCATGTCTATGTTGTCAAAGGGATACGACAAACTGGTAAGGGCCATGAACAAACTATGCTCTACCGAAAGACTGTCGAATGTCGCGGTTGCCGGTGCTGCAAATTCCACCGTGATGCTCTCGAATGTAACAACAGCAGTCGGCTGAGTGTACGTTGCGACCTCGATACGAATGCGCGAGTCCTCAATGCGCCCAAAACTCCGCGGAAATGGGCCATCGGTTGGTATCGGATCAAATGACACCCCCTGAAGTCCGTTCACGGTGATGGTAGGGGGCGAAGTTAAAGGTGCGGTGATGTCAGAAGTTCCCGACCAGACCAAGCCGAGTTGCAACCAGTAGTCGTAGCCCGGAGTCAGTTGAAAGACCTTTCCGGTGTCCGCTCGGATGGTGGCTTGAATCGTGTCTCCCAAATTAATCGTTTGGGCAGGGAGGGGCGCACCAGTTGAATAGGAACCCAAAGAAGATGTAGAATCTAGCCCCGACTGGACCTCGACAGATGCCGTTCGAACGCCGGTCGATGTCACAATAACATCGGGGAGGACGATGGTCCCTGCGTCTGCTTCGAGTGCGGGAACCAGAACCGTCAGTAGTAGAGAAAACGCGACCAGTCTCATACAAGATCCTTTTCCGAAAATGTCCATCAGACAGTCGACTTGTAGGTCAGGCATCGCCGAATGCTTGGCATCGCGATTAGCGGTGGAGTCCGTCAGGCGATGTGTGATCTGCGGTTGTACCGCCGGGCGTAGCCGACCAGACCGACACCGCCCATCAGCAACAGGGCAAGGGACGACGGTTCGGGAACGGCGGGACCGAAAAAGTCGTCGTCGAGTGTGAGCAGCCAGGAGGTGGTCGTGCCGTGTGGATCCTTTCCAGACCCCACGATCGTTCGCCCGTTTCCAGAAATTCCGAACGCGGATTCCAACTGCCAGCCCGCCAACGTCTCGGGGCTGAGGATGTTTTCTAGAATATGGAATTGTCCGCTTGACCAGACAAATGCCATGGATCGGCTGAGCAGGTCGGCGAAGACCGTCCCAACGACCACGGAACCATCCGTCGAGACGGCAAATGCCTCGCCGCCTAAGGGGCGCAGTACACCCAGTTGGAGGTCCACCAGCGTCAACGTTGCCAGATCCCACAGCACGGGCCGCGAATAGGACTGATTCGTTTGGGTATCGTGGCCTGTGGCATGCCCAACCGCAAAACTGGCGTCGGGCGTCAGATCGTTGACAAGTCCTTCGTCCGAACCGGCGAAAGTCGGCAGATTCGTTATCTCGTTGGTGATACCGTTTGCGATGGCCGGACTAGCGTATGAGTAATAAGGGCTGGGGGTGTTCCAACTGCCGCCGCCGATCGTCACACCGTCGTCTGCAATGGCATTGGCATACATCAGTGAGGTCCCGAAGACCGCTTGGTCGGGAGGTGTCGCCCACCAAGCGTTCGGGTCTCCATACGCGGATGGCAGGGCGCGAAACGTGAGCCGAGAAAATCCGTTAATGATACTTGAAGCTCCATAGCTTCCTACCGAGGTGTTGCCGCTCCCCGTGACATCGTTGGCCGAATAGTACGCGGTCACACCTAATCCATACGGGGGCGTCGCCAGCAACTCGAGCCCTCCTGTCTCGGTCCAGCGAAATGCCTGCCACCATCCACCATTCGTTTCATGCAACGAACCGACAATAACTCCACCGTCGGCTGATGGTGCCAAAGCGGTGCCATAGACACTCCCAGGTAATGCG
>CALJUK010000266.1 GCA_937975745.1 uncultured Planctomycetaceae bacterium
CCATCCGAAGCGTCGTCGAAAACCCCGAGCACAAGCTGAAAGCCGGCATGTTCGCCCGCGTACAGTTTCGCCGTGAATGGGCTGATGTCCTGGCAGTCCCCGAGAACGCCGTGATGTGGAGCGGCAAGCGAGCGGTGGCCATCGTTCGACAGAACGAAGGCATGTTTCAGCCGCGGGAATTGCGGATCGGTCACAAATGGCTTTATGCGGAGCAGACGTACCGACCGGGCGGTCAGTTGGAATTTGGATCGGCAAACGTGCGCTACCATGAGGTGCTCGCGGGGCTCTCTCCCGGCGAGCAGGTCGTCACATCCGGCGCCTTCCTGCTCAATGCGGAGGCCCAGTTCCAGAACGTCCTGACCAAGATGCTGCCCCCGCGGGATCGATCGGCCACTCTGGATGAGGCCATCGGTCAGCCACTGGCCGACGGTGTTCGGGACGTGCTCGATGGATATTTCGCCCTGACGACGTCGCTCACGGAAGACCAATTGGAACCGATCGCCGGACAGGCAGAAAGACTCGCTGCCAGCAGCCGACAATTGGCTCAACTCGCCACAGAAGCTGATGCCTCTGAGTTGGAGAACTCGGCAACGGCCCTGGCCGAGCATGCTGACGAGATCGCAGGCGGAGGGCCGTCTAATCTCCATCAGGCGCGGATCGCCTACGGACGAATCAGCCGTGACCTCTTCACGTTGCTGGCCGAAAACGGGGGCCAGACGCTGCTGGGAAAAAATGTCTTCGCCTTTCACTGTGGCATGGCCAAGGTGGGCTACGAGAACTGGCTCTGGTGGAGCCCGCAGATTCATAACCCCTACATGGGCCAAAAGATGCTGACATGCGGAACAAAACTCGAATCGCTGACCCCTGAATAACTTTCGTGATGACGCCGGCAGTCCGTGTCAGCCACGGCACTGCGGTCGTCGAATCCACAATCCCTGACCTTCAAAGGAGACCCCAATGAGACGGACCACACTGGCAACCACCGCCACCGTGTTACTGATCGGAACACTTGCCTTCGTGGGCTGCAATTCACAGGACGGGGCCAGTCCTGAATCGAGGACACCGACATCGACTACGGATGCGTCGATGTCCGACGTCGATCCGAAGATTAATGCGGCGCTCGCTCAGTTGTCACCGGAAGACCGTGCGGCCGCCGAGCAACAGAAGATCTGTCCGGTCACGGGCGAGCCACTTGGTTCGATGGGCAAACCGATCAAGGTGACCGTCAAAGGGCAGGAAGTTTTCCTGTGCTGCGAAGCCTGCCGTGAACGGATCGAAGCCGAGCCGGACAAGTACCTCGCCAAGCTGAAGTAATCGTGATCGGACAGCGGACCGGTGTCGGGACCGGTCCGCTGCTCTCGGAAATCCCTTGTAAACCACCCACACGCTCTATGATCGCCAAACTCATCGCCTGGTGCATCGAGAATCGCTTTCTCGTCGGGATTCTGACGCTGATCGCCGTCGTCATCGGTGTGTGGGCCACCTACACGATTCCGGTCGATGCCATCCCTGATCTGTCCGACGTGCAGGTCATCATCTACACGCCATGGCAGGGGCGCGACCCCCAGACGATCGAGGATCAGGTCACCTATCCCATTGCCAGTCAGATGCTGGCCGTTCCTGGCGTGGCCGACGTGCGCGGCTACAGCTTCTTCGGACTGTCGTTTGTGTACGTCATCTTTGAGGACGGCACCGATATGTACTGGGCTCGCAGTCGCGTGCTGGAGTACATGAATCAGGTCCAGGGCGAGCTTCCCGACGACGCCACTCCCCGTCTCGGCCCGGACGCGACGGGACTCGGCTGGGTTTACATCTACACGCTCGAAGACACGCAGAACAACTATGACCTCGGGGAGCTGCGGGCTCTCCAGGACTGGTACGTGCGGTATCAACTCACCGCCGTTCCTGGCGTGGCCGAAGTCGCGTCGGTGGGGGGTGCCGTCCGGCAGTATCAGGTGACCGTGGACCCCCGCAAGCTGCTCTTGTATCGCGTCCCGCTGGAACAGGTCGTCGGGGCGATCAAGGACTCCAACAATGATGTCGGTGGCCGAGTCGTCGAGATGACCGAGACCGAGCACATGATTCGCGGTCGCGGTTACATACAGGACGTACAGGACATTGAGAAAGTCGTGCTGAAAGCGACTGAAGACGGCACGCCGGTCCTCGTGAGCGATGTCGCACAAGTGCAGATCGGTCCCGATATCAAACGTGGGATCGCCGAGAAGAACGGCACAGGCGAGGTGGTCGCCGGCGTGGTCGTGATGCGATTCGGTGAGAACGCACTGGAAGTCATCGACGCGGTCAAGGAGAAAATTCAGCAGCTTGAGTCCGGGCTGCCCGAAGGGGTCGTTGTCCGTACCGCCTACGACCGCGGCGCATTGATCCACCGTAGTATCGACACGCTCAAGCATACATTGGCTGAGGAACTGGCCATCACCGCAATCATTTGTCTGGTCTTTCTGCTGCATGTGCGGAGCGGACTCGTTGCGGCGGCCGTGCTGCCACTGGGGATTCTGGGTTCCTTCATTGTCATGAAACTGGCGGGGATCAATGCCAACATCATGTCGATCTCGGGCATCGCAGTGGCCATCGGCACGATGGTCGATTCGTCGATCGTGATGGTCGAGAACCTGCACAAACACAAGGAGAAATCTCCCGATGCGAATCATTGGGAACTGGTGACCAAAGCCGCACAGGAAGTCGGCCCGGGGCTGTTCGTGGCGCTATTGGTGATCACGGTCTCGTTTCTGCCGGTGTTTGCGCTGGAAGGTCAAGCCGGCCGGCTGTTCAAGCCCCTGGCGTTCACGAAGACGTTTGCGATGGCGGCCGGAGCCTTCATCGCGGTGACGGTCATTCCACCGTTGATGGGCTTTCTCGTTCGCGGACGACTCCCCAAAGAAGATACCAACCCGGTCAATCGTGTTTGCATCTGGCTCTATATGCCCATCATTCGGTTCGCCCTGCGCCACAAGCTGGTCTCAATGCTGTTTGCGTTCGCTTTGCTGGCATTGACCTGGGTGCCGTGGTCCAAAACTGGTAGCGAGTTCATGCCCCCTCTTCGCGAGGGCGACATCCTCTACATGCCCACGACCGTGCCGGGTTTGTCCTCAACGGAAGCACGTCGGACGCTTCAGATCCAAGACCAGTTGCTGGCTCAGTTCCCGGAAGTCCGCGTTGTCCTGGGGAAGATCGGCCGCTTCAACACGCCGACCGATCCGGCACCGCTGTCGATGGTTGAAACTCACGCCTCGCTGCGTCCTGAGGAAGACTGGCCGCAGCGGTTGATCGAGAAGGGCTATCTGAGGCACCTCGCCGGCCAAATGCTGAGTGAGTTGAGAGCCGACAGTCCAGAGTCAACAGACGGGAAGGACCAGAGCCCCTTTGTCACAATGAGCGGCGACGTCTCGCCGGACACCGTGACAGAGCAGGCCGAAGGCATGACGCGAGCCGAGATCAACCGGCAGACACGCGTCGAACTGATGCACGCGCTACACACCGGCATGGATCGGATGCGGGCAGGACTGGAAGAGCATCGTGAAGAGAGTAAGTTGCAGAATGGAGATTCCACTCAACTCTCATCACTCGACACTCAACTCCTGGAAGACCGCTGGGCGGCCGACATTCTCAAGCACGAGATGAGAAAGGTCCGCCCCCAGTTACCGGGGCGCATCGTCGAGTGGCTTTCGCAGAATCTGGTCGAGATTATCGAGTCGCAGGGAGGCATCGGTGAATCACGCACAGCAGATGCGGTCGCGTTCCTCCGCGAGCGCTGGAAGAACCGTCTCTCCCCCGGCGATGTGCCGCTCGTGGCCACAACGTTCGAGGAGCTGACCAAAGAGGAAATGCAGCGGGAAATTAGCATCCCCGGAATGCCGAACTGGTGGCTGATGCCGATCGAAACGCGTATCGGCATGCTGACCACCGGGATGCGGGGCTTGCTCGGCCTCAAGCTGTACGGCACCGATCTGGAACGGTTGGCGGAACTGGGCACTCAGCTTGAGACTGTGCTAAAGGATGTCCCAGGCACGCTGAGCGTAGTGGCCGAACGAGCGCTGGGTGGTCACTACATCGACATCAACGTTGACCGCGACGAGTGCGCCCGCTACGGCCTGCGGGTCGGCGATGTGCAACGGATTGTTGAGACGGCCATCGGCGGGATGAACATCTCGACGACGGTCGAAGGCCGCTACCGGTTTCCCATCAACGTCCGCTACCCCCGCGAACTGCGGGACGACCTGGAGAAACTGCAGCGTGTTTTGATCGCCACTCCCGATGGCAAACAGGTCCCGCTCGGACAGGTCGCGCAGATCGAATTCGTCGACGGCCCGCCGGTCATCAAAAGTGAATCCGGCTTGCTGCTGGTCAACATTCCGGTGGACATCGAACAAGGCCTCGACATTGGCACGTATGTGGAACAGGCCCAGGCCGCAATTGATGACTCCGTCGCCGACGGCCGGTTGACGTTCCCGGCCGGGTACTACACCCAATGGAGCGGCCAGTACGAATTCATGGAACAGGTTCGCCAACGCCTCAACGTCATCGTCCCGATCACGCTCGCGGTCATCTTCATCCTGATCTACTTCAACATGAAGAACGTCACCGAGACGCTGATCACGATGCTCACGTTACCGTTCGCTCTGATTGGCGGGGTCTGGGGCATGTATTGGCTGGGGTATAACTGGAGTGTCGCTGTCGCGATCGGTTTCATCGCGCTGGCTGGATTGGCCGCCGAGACCGGCATCATTATGCACGTTTACCTCGATCTGGCCTACAAAGAGCATCGCCAGCGACTTGGCCGCCATCTCAGCCCGACCGAACTGCATCGGGCGGTGATTGAAGGCGCGGTTCTACGAGTCCGACCGAAACTCATGACGGTCCTCACGGACTTCATCGCGCTAATGCCGATCCTCTGGGCCACCACACCTGGAGCAGGTCCCATGAAACGCATTGCGATCCCCGTCATCGGTGGAGTCATCACTTCGGCCATTCATACCCTGGTTCTGATTCCCGTCTACTACACCCTTTACAAGCGTTGGGAGCAATGGCGAGATTCCCGAACTGGTAGCTCGGAAGAGGACGACGCGAAGAAATTGCCAGCGATCGGAGCCGACTAATCGGCGAGCGGTCGGCGGGCTCCGTTGCCTCTGGCACGGCTCCAACGTCAAGCAATGGAGCCTTAGCCGGCCGCTCACTTTTCTTGCTCGATTCTCTCCGTGTCCAGCTGGATGTGTCGACACGAAAGGAGTCAACATCCATTTGCAGCTGCATCCATTTGCAGCTGCGGGTTGTTTCGAGGGGACAAGTCTCAGTAATTCGTGCGTCGATCGTGTATCGCATCCGAATTGGCATCATTGCGTGCTTTGTCACATCGTTGATTTGATTGACGTCCTGCAAGTAGGACAGCCAAGCGATCAACTACGTGCACCCTGTCTAACTACGGATCGTCGTTTCTCACACGATGTGACAATTCCCCGCCGGTGTGGTAGGGATTGACGAGAGAGAGAGATCTTTGCTGCAAGTTTCAAATCGGAAGACGATTCACGGCCCTTTGAGTCGGCTGCTTGGCCGCGTCAGAGGGCCGGTGGTCTGTTCAGGTTTTCTTGAACGTTTCCGCAGCGTTGCCAGCGCCCTTAAGCGGCTGGGTTGTCGATCGCTCACGTGAGTGATCGGTGGCCCGGCCGTGTGAGCCGGACCATGTTCGATATGGTTCGATTTCGAAAGGCAGCGATGGCAACACTGACCAAAGCGCACCAGGAACTGTTCAACCGGATGCCGGACGAGTGCTATGACTCGTTCGACACGCTGTATGCTCACTGTAATGCCCAGCGGGAGAATTCCACAGACATGTGGGAGCCGCCGGAGAATGTCCTGCTCACGCACGACATGACGCTCTGCACGAACGGTGAAGGCGACGAGCTGAAGCTCAACGACTGGTCGTTCTCGCAGCTGTGCGGAATGGCCGGCGTGCAGAAGGGGACCGTCAACCGGCTCACGCCCAAGACGGCCAGCAAGGTGCTGGAAGAGACCCTGCCGCGCTCGGGCAAACCGTTGCAGCTGCTGGCGACGGATGACATCATCCGCTCGGTCCACGGCGTGGCCTACACCCGGCTGTGGAACGCCGAGCTGCTCGACTTGGTGAAGGAGTTTGCCTCGGACTTCACGCCGCCCCAGAAGGCGGCCGGTGATGTCCACACGGGGCTCTACTGCGGCGAGCAGGATCTGTTCGCGTTCCTGATCGACCCGTCCGGCTGGACGGAGATCAACGGCGAAGCGTTTGCGCCGGGGTTCTTCGTCTGGAACAGTGAAGTCGGCCGCCGTTCGCTCGGCTGTCAGACGTTCTGGTTCCAGAAGGTCTGTGCGAATCACCTCGTGTGGGATGCCACCGAGGTGACCGAGTTCAGCCGGAAGCACACGGCTGGTGTACGTGAGGGACTGGACGAAATCCGAGCGATGATCGAAACGCTGGTCCGCTACCGCGATGACCGGCGTGATGGCTTTGTTCGCATCATGCAGCACGCCATGAGAGAACGGCTGGGGCACGATGCTGAGGAAGTGACGAAGGTCCTCTCGTCGCACAAGATTCCGCAGCATCTGATCAAGGATGCCCTGGAGATTGCGCGGCGTCAGGGGGGCTTCACGATCTTCGCGGTCGTTGATGCGCTGACGCAGCTCACGCAGAAGGTGACCTTCGCGGGTGACCGAACCGAGCTGGACGCCCGGATCGGCAAGCTCATGAACCTGGCGCTGGCGGTCTGACGATGGACCCGCATGCGACGTGGACTGAGCTGCTGCAATCTCTCATCGATGATGACTGGCCGGTTGCGTGTGATGCAGCCGAGACGTTGGCGGAGTGGTTGCGACGTGGTGGTTTCCCGCCACAGGTTGTCACCCACTATCCGCCGGAGCATCCGCTGCATCGCCGCTTCGTCCTGACCGTCTGCGAGCAAGTCTTGCAGGAGACGGACTGAGTCGACGCAGCTTCTTGATCCCCAGGGAGGAGTCCCGGTGGCGGGTGGTTTGCGCCTGTGCGCTGCCGCTTGCTCGG
>CALJUK010000267.1 GCA_937975745.1 uncultured Planctomycetaceae bacterium
GCTCGACCGGATTCTGTTCTTCCACTCGGCCAGGTCGGACCGGTTGTTGCGGGATGCCGTCCTCGAAATACTCGCCCCCCTCAAGGCGCGGGGCATCACCGATGTTGATGCCGAGGACATTCAACACACATTGGCAAAGTGGGTCCGCGAGGGGAGGACCACGTCTGAGTGGGGCGAGAATACGATCCGCCGCGTGAGCCAGGGTCTGCTGGCAACCCTGCGGGACTTCGGCGTCCTGGAAGGGGCCGTCAACAAGCGAATTGCTCCCGCGCTGCTGCCGGTACCGGCGTTCGCCTACATCATGTACTTCCTGAAGCAGCACCAGCCGTCTGGAGTGAAATTGATCGACCTTTCGGATTGGAAGCTGTTTTTCCTGCCCCCGGAGGGCGTCGAACGCTTTCTTTTCGAGGCTCATCAGTGCAATCTGCTGGAATATCACGCGGCGGGGCCGGTGACCCGCCTCACGTTTCCGGTAGGCACCTTGGAGGAGTACGCAAATGTCCTCGCTGAAAGAGCGCATTGAACTCCTCGAAGAAGACCTGAAGGCGGTTCCCCAGCGGATCAGCGTGTACCACGACCTGCCGTTTGCCATCCTGCGATATGACCCGCGCGATGAGTGGTTGCTGCGGCGGGAGGCCCGGTTGCTCGCGACCCGTCTCGCAGAGGCTGGCCGCGACGTTCACACAATTTCGATGGCTGATCTTCTCTGGGAGGCCATCGAACGGAGCGAAGGACTCGAAGCCGTCGTCGAACTGGAGCGGGACCGAGGCTATCTGGAGGCACAGGAACAGGTCACAACCTACCTCTCAGATCGGGACTGGTGCCCGCTCGCGGACCTGCTGGCCGAACGGCTGGAGCAACATGAGCCTGGAAAGAGCATCGCGTTCCTGATGCGTGTAGCGGCAATGGCCCCCGGCATCTACCACATGTCGAAGCTGCTTGATCAGATGCAAGGTAAGACTCAGGTCACCACAATTATGTTTTATCCCGGTTCCATCGAGGGAACCACGGGTCTTAGATTCATGGACCTCAAAGACCGCGAAGCGCTGGGCAACTACCGGGTGAAGATCTACGGCTGAGGAGAAGTGATGAAGACCATCGGTGACCTACTCTCCAGACCTCTCGACCGGAAGATCGTCGAGGTCATCCAGGTCGATGCCGACTCGGACGAAGACCTCTACACGGAGATCACCGAGTACATCGCCACCGATCGGATCAAGGATCAGTACGCGACACTGCTGAAGGCCATCGCGGAGGCACCGGCTGATCCGCACAACAGCGTCGGCGTCTGGATCTCCGGTTTCTTCGGCTCTGGCAAAAGCTCCTTCGCCAAGAACCTCGGCTATGCCCTCCAGAACCGGCAGGTTCTCAACCAGGACTTCGCCGATCTCTTCAAAACACAGATTGAGGACGAGTCGGTTTCAAACCTGCTCGACTCGATCAACACTCGCATTCCGACTGAAGTTGTCCTGTTCGAGGTCGCCAAGGAACGCGACACACGCAAGGTCACCGAGCGGATTGCTGAGTTGATGTACACAGTGCTGCTTCGGGAACTCGGCTACGCCGAAGATTTCGACATCGCCGAGCTGGAGATTGAATTGGAGGCAGAGGCAAAGCTGGAGGCATTTGTCGAGAAGTGCGACGAACTCTACGACGATGGCTGGCAGAAGGTCCGCAAGGGCGCTCAGAAGATCTCCCGCGCCAGCCGCGTCTTGCACGAGATCGATCCGGCGACATACGCAACGCCGGATTCGTGGGCACATACCCAGAAGAGCCGGGACAATGTCATCACCGTGAAAACGGTGGTGGAGCGGACGTTCGAGTTGGTCGAGCGCCGTCGGCCCGGCAAGGCGATTGTGTTCATCATCGACGAAGTCGGGCAACACGTCGCCCGGAGCGGCGACAAGATCGAAGATTTGCGTGCCACGGTCGAAGAGTTCGGAAAGATCGGCCGCAGCCTGGTGAAGAACCGCAAGGCTCCCGCCCCCTGCTGGATTATCGTCACGTCGCAGGAAAAGCTCGACGAAGTCGTCGCGGCCATCGACTCGAAGCGCGTCGAACTGGCGAAACTTCAGGACCGCTTCCGCTGGCGCGTCGACCTGGCGCCGTCTGATATTCGCGAAGTCGCCACGAAACGTGTGCTGGCCAAGCATCCGGAGGACGAGTCGGAAGCGATCCCCGTCCTGAAGAAACTGTTCGACAGCAATCAGGGTGCGCTCAACGCGGCACTGCGGCTCGAACGCACCACGAGGACGACCGATCTGGACGAGGACGATTTCGTCCAGTTCTACCCGTATCCGCCGCACTACATCGAACTGTGCATCGGCATCATGTCCGGTGTTCGCCTGCAACCGGGCGCGCCCCGTCACTATGGCGGCAGCAACCGCACCATCATCAAGCAGGCCCATGAGATGTTGGTGTCGGACCGTACAGCCATGGCGCGGCAGCCCATCGGAAGGCTGGTCACGCTCGACAAGGTGTTTGAGCTGGTCGAAGGCAATCTCTCGAACGAGAGGCGTACCGACATCCACGAGATCAGTGAGCGGTTCAAGAGCGATGCCGAGGACGGCGGCTGGTCATTGCGCGTCGCCAAGGTGGTCTGCCTGCTGGAGTTTCTCCGGGATCTGCCGCGCACGGAGAAGAACATCGCTGCGTTCCTGATTGATGAAGTCGGTCAGGCCAGTCCTGTCGCGGAGGTCGAATCGGCCTGCAAACGATTGCACGACGCGCAGTTCATTCGCAACACGGAAGACGGGTGGAAGCTCCAGACGGCCCAGGAGAAGAGCTGGGAGACGGAGCGCCGTGGCCATCTGGAACCCAAAACACGGGAACGGAACGACATTAACCGTTCTGTGCTGAAGGAAATCTTCGCTGAGCCGTCTCTGCGCACGTATCGGTACAAAGACTGCCGCACATTTCGGATCGGCCTGACAGTGGACGGCTCGCAACTGGATGCCGGTGATCTTCCCATCAACGTCTGTGTCGCCGATGACGCTGATGACCTGGCCAATCGCATCAACTCCACCCGTGACGAAAGTCGTCAGACTTCGCATGAAGAAGACGTCTACTGGGTGTTCGCGTCGAACCCGGAGATTGACGAACTGATCGCCCAGTTGCACGCTTCGCGGAAGATGGTCGAAAAGTACGACCAACTCCGCGCTCAGAACAGGATCAATTCCGATGAGGCGACCTGTCTCCAGGACGAGAAAAACGCCGTCCTGGGTTTTCAGGGTCGTCTGCGAACGACGCTGGGTGACGCGCTCGAACAGGGGACCGGTCTGTTCCGGGGTATCTCCTGGGCTGGGGCCGATCTGGGAAAGAGTCTGGGCGAAATCGTCAAAAAGCTGATGGGCAACGTCGTCCCGGACCTGTATCCCAAGCTGGAGATGGGGGCTCGGCCCATCGACAAGGGGCACGCGGAGGCGATGCTCAAGACTGCCGATCTGAAGGCCCTGCCGGATGTCTTCTATGCCGGTGACAAAGGGCTGGGGCTGGTCATCCAGGAAGGTCAGAAAGCCGTCCCGAATCCTGGTGCGGACGTCTGTCGGGAAGTCTACGACTACCTCGTCAGCGAGCAGGAATACGGCGAACGAGACTCGCGTACAGGGAAGGCGCTGGAGCGACGATTCGGCGGAACGCCGTATGGGTGGGAACTGGACATGTTGCGGCTGTTACTGGCGACATTGTTCCGGGCCGGGACCATCGAGGCCACGTATCAGGGGACCCGCTATCACAACTACCAAGACCCGCTGTGCCGGAAGATCTTCACGAACACGCCCGCGTTTCGATCGTCACTGTTCTCGCCCCGGCAATCGCTCAGCCTCAAGACGCTTACGCAGGCCGTGCAGCAATTGGAGGAACTCACTGGCGAAGAAGTCGATGTTGAGGAGGGCGCGATTGCGTCAGCCTTCAAGAAGCTGGCTCACGAGGAAATGGAGAAGCTGTTGCCGCTGAAAGCGCTCGCGCAGGCCCACAACCTGCCAATCCTCGCGCAGATCGAGGACTTCCAACAGACACTGGCCGGTGTTCAATCATCCTCTTCCGACGACTGCGTCCGTATTCTGAATGAGACCGGCGGGATTTTTGAGGAGAACCGGGAGAAGGTTCGGCAACTGCGATCGCAGCTCGACGACAAGGCAGTCAACCTGATTCGCCACGCCCGCCGCGTGCTAAACGACATCGGTCCCAGGATCTCGGGGCATCCGCTGCTCACCGACATTGTGGGTAATCTGGAGTTGCTGGAAAGTCTTCTGGGAGAGGAAGCGATTGGGGATCAAATCGACGCGATTTCACGCGAGACGAAAACGATCGAACAGGCGTATTGTGCGGCATACGTCAATCTCTTCGACGCTCGTCGCAAGGCGTACGAAAAAGCGATTGACGACGTGAAGAATCGTCCAGAGTGGCCCACCGTGGCCGAGGAAGGAGGTGACACGGTTCTCGTACCGCTGGTAGGTCGTCTCGGGGTCGAAGAGGACAAGAATCGGGTCGCCGAGGGGAAGTCGTTCGGCCGCTCAACGCTGGGCGAAATGGTAGCCGACCACGCTGCCGTAGACGGCTTGAAGGCGGTTGCACTGGCTCGAATTCAGGAAATGGCAGTCCAGAAGAGTACGGATGCCACCGTTCAGCGGTTCCGAATTGCAAATGTCTACGACCGGCCGATCCAATCAAGGGAGGACCTGGATGATCTTCTGGAGAAGCTACGCGATTCGCTGCAGAAACTAATTGACGAAGGCGCCGCAATCATTCTTGAATAATCATGCTCAGCCCCCGCCAGATCTTTGAAGACAACATCCGGCCTTCAACACTGCTGTTGAAGGTGTTTCGTCTGCTGGAACACGAAAGGCCGGATACGGAAGGCGAGCGGGTTGACACGCTCCGAAAGTTGGTCGATGCCGCTGCTGATGAAGAGTTGATGGTCATTTACAACGAGGTGTTTCTCGGGTTGATCCGGGAGAGAGCGGACGTCTCCCGCGCCACGATTCGACGTAGCGCCCTGTGCAATCCGTTGTGCACAGCGCTAGAGACGTACCTTCCCGTCTTGCTGCAGCAGAACCTGGAGAACGTCATCAAGGCAAAAGGACGGCAATTCAAGCTCCCGGAAGACGAAGCTCTAGAGAGTCAGTTTGCACCGTTGCAGTTCACGCTCAGCGATGCGCTTCGGCTGCTGGAAGATCCCGATCCACTATTTGTGGCAAATAAGGTGATCCGTTCGCTCAAGATCGCCTACCTAACCGGGAAGCGTGGAATACATGTGACTGGACTGCTGCTCGATATCGAAGATCCCTGGAAGCAGATCGCCGGACGTCTCCATCGCGACATGGATGAACTACAGTCCACCGTGCATGCGACGGTGAATCGGCGCAACGACATTGTGCATCGTGCGGACCGTGATCGAAAAAGTCTCGATGGCGAAGCACAGGACATCGCTTACGCATGGACGACCCAGGCTGTGGATACGATCAGACATGTCTGTCTGTGTCTCGATGAACTGGTGGCCGAGCGGATGGCAGAGCTGACACACCAAGCCACCGAAGGTGAGACGACGGGCACCTCGGAGAAGTCGATCGAGCAGCTGGTGGCGGAAATGCACGCCCGCAAACATCGCGACGGATAGCCTTCGAGGAATAAGACCGAAAATCTGATGGAACAGGCCACCCGCAACAAACTCCGCAACGTCGTGACGCAGTGCCGGAAGCTGCTGGAAGAGTCCATTGCGCAGGAGCTTGAGGGACAATTCGGCATCCACGCGGGTAAGAAGGGGGCCGTGCAGGTCGAGGATGAGGCGCGGATGTCGCACCTGTCCGAGGAGGACCAGCAATACAGGCGGGACCTCCTTGACCACTTCGAGCACATCCAGGCCCGTGGCTTCAAGCCGCAGGATGCCCTCGACCAGTTGATCCGGGAAATCGCCTTCACGCATCTGAACCGGCTGTGCGCCTACAAGATGATGGAGGCGCGGGACGTTTACGTCGGCGGACAGAAGTTCCGGGAGGCGGTCAGCCGGGGGATCAACTCCAATGGCTTCAAGTTCTACCTGGCCGACCATCCTGACGACGAACGGCTGTTCAACACCGGCCAGCAGGAGCAGGCCTACCGCCATTTCCTGAACTGGCTGGGCGGGCTGCTCTCCGAGGAGATCGGCGTCCTCTTCAACCCCAACGATCCGGCCAACCGGCTGTATCCCCGGCAGAAGACGCTGGATGAACTGCTCGACCTGCTCAACGACGACGAACTGGCGGACATCTGGACGCAGGATGAGACGACTGGATGGGTGCACCAGTATGTCACGCCCAAGTACCTCCGGGACCAAGCCAGCAAAGAGAGTCAGGCCCCCCGCA
>CALJUK010000268.1 GCA_937975745.1 uncultured Planctomycetaceae bacterium
CGCGGACCGGTGGGCCGACTGACTGGTGAGGGGCGTGGGTTTGCCCGTCCGGCCCTGCAGCTGGAATGCGGCCACCTCTTCGAATTCGTCTCCACCGAACTTCTCCGCATGGACGGCATACAGGAAACGACCATCAGGAGAGAGGTCAAAGAAGAACGGGTTCTCGATCGTGGTGGTCCGTTCGAGCAGTTCCAACCGACCGGTTTCCAGGTCTAGCCGATAGGCGTGGATGGCTCCCTGCTCTCCGCCGGAAAACGCCGAGATGAAGACCAATGGCTCCGCAGCGTAAGAAACGCCCGTTGATACAGTGTGCAGGGCGACGACAGAGCAACAAAGGAGACTTTTCACGAAAGACTGCATCATGGTGAATCGGCCTGACTCAAAAGAACAGGAGTTTGAAGTGACGACGATGTCCGCATGGACTCTGCAACAGTCTGTGAGCGGAGTCCCTATCGAAGCGTTCCGACGACCTCGTTGATTTCTCCCGCAGGCAAGACGATCAGGTTGTCGGCAGCATTCTCAATACCGTAAACGCCCGCAGTGAATTGGTACTGTTGACGAAGTGGGGCTTCCGGGATTGCCTGACCACGGGAGTCCAGTCCGCCCGCAACAATCAACCGGCGTGGAGCGATCAACGCGGCGATGTGTGGGATGTCGCCTACGTCGCGAACGATCCCCGGTGCCAAGAGTCCCAGCCGCTGCTGTTCGATCGGCGTTCCCCCACCGTAACTCGCGAGTGACTCGATCATGACCGTTTGATCAACCCGAGAATCGATGGCTGCGGTGCAGGCCGCAACAACTGCCGCCGGACCGTACCCGACGACAGTGATCCGCCCGAGGTTGTCCCCATTTGTCGCGAGGACAGACACGAGAGTTCGGACGTCCTTGACCCATTGGCCCAACAGAGGCCGCCCCAGCCAGAGAGACCATTCCGCTGTGTTATGATCGGACGCTCGGCCGACCCGGTCGCGTGGCCAGGCATGTTTTCCGGTGGCCCGCAGTTCCAGACCGACAACATCCCAACCGTTCGCCAGTACTTTCTCAGCCAACGCATTGTTTTCCGGCTTGATCCGGCCTTCCAGGCTTAACAGCACAATCGTGCCGATGCGTTTATCCGAAGTGGTCGGTGTCCGCTGGGCCGTCAGCCGAATTCCCGGATCGACCTCGAATTCGTAGCGGGTCCCAGACGGCGTTGGCGAGACACCGGCGTGATTGTGTGCGGGCGGTTGCGTTCCGGCCAGCGTCTGCCGGTCGAGCTTCGCCTTCATGCGGGCCGCGTGCGTCTGCCAGGTCGCCTTGTCGGGGGGCTGTTTGAGTCGGGCCCTCAACCTTCTGACCTCACGGTTCACGAATTCTGGAACCGTCATCCAATGATCGGGGCGAGATTCACCGGGAAAGCAGCGAAGTGTTTCGGGATCGTCCAGCTGCATTTGCGGTTCGGGGATCGGCTCTCCCGTCCCGACCCCTTTTAAGTGCAGCGTCATCCAGCCGTACATGGCTTCACGCATTGGCTGGTTGTAGTCGTGCGTCGACTCGAAGACGGCGTGTTTGAGATGATTGGGAACGTCGTACAGGCCGAAGATGGGCTGGGCCAATGTGAGCGACTTCTTTGCCTGATCGACCGAGAAGGGAACCGAGTCGCGGGTCGCGTTGACGACCATCAACGCGCGTGGTGCAACCAAACCAAGCGTCCCCCATTCCTCGGCGAATTGCAGTACACCGGGAACGACCTCGCACATGCAGCAGGCGTTGCCCAAGTACGCCTGGTAATTGCCAACGGAACAGACCGGAACGACCGCGTCAAATCGTTCGTCCCACGCCCCGGCGTACATGGTCTGGTTACCGCCGCCGCTGGCTCCGGTGACGCCGATGTGGTCCGCGTCGACTTCAACCCGCGTGAGCAGATAGTCGACGCCGGCGATGTATTCCGGAATCAGCTTCATCTGGTCGGCGTCGTTGTTCGCATGGCTGTCGAACTGCCCGATGGAAAGATTCGCCGACACGCAGACGCCCGCCTTGAACGAAGCGAGCACGATG
>CALJUK010000269.1 GCA_937975745.1 uncultured Planctomycetaceae bacterium
GGAAGGGGAATGTCGGCTGCCACAAGTGCTGCCAGCAGATGGAAGAACCGTGACAGTGAAAGGGCGCGAAACAGTGGTCCCAATAAGGGCATCCAAGAGAGTGCCCGCTGGTACGACCGGCGAATCCGCCGAGCAAATGGACGCGGCCGAACCCACTGACCCAACCCGACAAGCCCTCCGACCGCCACAACGACGACGAGCAGCGAGCCGAGCCAGCCCAATGCGTGCGTGGCTGCGGTCACCCACGTCAGAACTCCGTTCACGCCATCCGAAACAAAAATCAATGCCCTTGTGACGGCGGGCAACTGCGTCCCGAAGTCCTGATGAATCGCCCTATACTGTGGCACGAGGAACGCCATGATCCCGAACAGAATCAGCCCGGCAACTGCAGAGAGGAGGGCGACGTAGGAAAGACTCCACAAGGCACGGCGGCGGAATTGGGACTGACGCAAGAGGTAGTCCAAGGCTTCGTCGGCCAGGATCGGCAATTGTCCGGACTGGATACCCGCGTCGACAAGAATAGAAATGTGCCGGGGAAAGGCCTGTGGAAGATTCCCGAGCACCTGCTCGGCTGGTTGACCCACTTCGAGCGCGGCGATCACCTCTTTTATCGCTCTCCGCAACCGGGGAGACAACGACTCCTCGGCAAGGACACGGAGGCTTGTCACCAATGGGACAGGTCGCGACGACGAGCCCGTCATCAGGGAAGGGGACGATAGCGGTGGCGATCCGATTCTAACGGCATCGTTTCTGTTGGCGTCGTTCGTCGGATGTGTGCTGTCCGTCATGGCGTGTCACTCGAAGGCATTCAAGGCGATTACATTCTTAGTTCAGCGTGGATTGGCAGCACCCAGGTCATTCCAGAAATGTTGCAACGGAACGAACAGACTCAGTCCATAAAGCAGCACCACCAGACCACACACGCCGACAACCAGGACGACGGGGAGAGTGTCTCGCAGGCGGTCTACCCAGCGTTCGGCCTTGCGTTGGTACGTCTCGGCCGCCTGAAGCAAGACAGGCGACAAGGCGTTCTGTCGTGCTCCGGACAGCATCATCTCGCGCAGAAACTCGGGTATGTCCGATCTCTTCGCAACGCCTTGTTCCCAGGACATTCCATTGGTGAGGTCTTCTGCCAACGATTCAGCTGCACGGACGAGGCGGTCCTCACCGGTCGATCCGGCCGCCAGTGTCACCGCACGGGGCGCAGGAATATCGTGATCGAGTAACGTCGCGAGTTGTCGGCAAAACTGCGCGTTACGCAGCGAGTTGCGAATCGTGCGCACACCAGGAACTTGCCAGCCCCGGTCCAACGGCGACGTATGGGTGAAACGCGAGAGAAGCCAGGGACCGCGGAGGACAGCAATCACGAATGCGGGAATCAACGGCCCCCACCAGATGGCGGACCCATGCAGCGTCTGTAGCAGGTTCAAGGCCCAGTCCGGGGGAAGCCTCATCGAAGTTCGTGTTTCGATCCAGACGGGAACGACAAACAACACAAACGCGACGAACAACACGTAGGCCAACGTGCAGACAATTTCCGGATAGATGATTGCCAGCCGCGTCCGCCGCCGAACGTCTTGGAGCGTGATGGCCTGGTGGGCCAGGTCTTCCAACACCTCCGGCAGACGGCCACTTGCCAGGCCCGCCTCTGTGACGGCAGTGTACGTCGGCGAGATGCCCGGACCTTCCTGCTTAAGTGCGTCGATGAGGGAATCCCCCTTCGCCAACCGATCCGACAGCCGGGCTGCGAGGTGTGCGAAGCGGGAAGACTGTGATGCGGCCGCCGATTTCAAGCCGAGCTCCAACGGGATACCCGCGCGAACCATCGCAGCGATTTCCTGGCTCAGGGCGATCGGCGCATCGAGGTCTCCCCACCGACCGATCATGGCGTGCTTGCGCGTGCTCGTCGCGCGGGAGTAGGCGATCAGCGCATCGAGGTCTGCCTGTCGTCCGATCATGGCGAGTCCTCCAGCGAACGGATGCCAAGAACACGCCGAATCTCTCGGGCAGAAGTCTGTCCGGCAGAGACCGCCTGAATTCCCCGGCGACTGAGGCTGACCATGCCCGATTGGATGGCCCGAGCCCGAATCTCGCCCGAGTCGGCCTGCCTGAGTATCGCGTCGGACAAGGATGGGGACTGAGGCACAAGGAGTTCCGCGAGCAATATGCGGCCCGAATAGCCGCTCTGGCCGCAGTCATCGCATCCCCGGGGCATTCGTGTCCGCTCGATCGGCAGACCGAGCTTGTCGTCGTTCGCTTCGCTCCACGTGGCGCATTGGCAGAGCTGGCGGACCAGTCGTTGGCACAAGATGCCCAGCAGTCCCGAGCGGAGTAAATACGGTTCGATTCCCATCTCGGAGAGGCGGCTGACCGCCTCGGCCGAGGTGCCGGCGTGGTAGGTGGTCAGAATCAGATGTCCGGTCAACGCCGCCTGAAAGACTGTCTCGGCCGTTTCGCGATCCCGGATCTCCCCCACAAAGAGCA
>CALJUK010000270.1 GCA_937975745.1 uncultured Planctomycetaceae bacterium
AGCGATGCTCAGACACCGGTGCTGGGAGAAACGGTTGCCCCCTTCGAACACATGATGACCCGAGTTGACCCAAAGAAAGTCGATGCAATGATTGAAGAAAGCAAGCAGGACGACACAGCCAACGCCGCAACGAACGAGGTGGCAGGCGGAGCCCCGACCGATAGCGGTGACGCCATCGCCAAAGAGCCATTGGTCGAAGAGCATTGCACGATTGACGATTTCGTCAAAGTCGATCTCCGCGTGGCTCGGGTGGTCTCGGCTGACCATGTCGAAGGAGCCGACAAGCTGCTGGCCCTCAAGCTGTCGCTGGGCGGTGACGTCACCCGCAGTGTGTTTGCCGGAATCAAGTCGGCTTACAAACCGGAAGAGCTGGTCGGGCGGTTGGTGATTGTCTGCGCGAATCTGGCGCCGCGGAAAATGCGGTTTGGCGTGAGTGAAGGAATGGTGCTTGCGGCCGGCGGTGGCGGAAAAGAGATTTTCCTGCTGCAACCAGACGACGGTGCGGTTCCGGGCCAGCGTGTTCATTAATCGGATTGTCGTGGACGCGGTAGGGGAAACTTCGATGGCCAATCTGCCGACAGTCGATGCGCTCGAGTCGTGTCACAGCTTTCCCTGCCGTTACATGTTCAAGGTGATCGGCCATTCCAGCGACCGCTTCGTGGGGATGGTGGTGGCCAGCGTCCGGGAAGAAATCCAGCAGGATGATGATCCGCCGTTCCGATTTCGGCAGACATCCAGCGGACTGCACATGTCCGTCACGATCGAGCCGGAAGTCACTTCTCCGCAGCAGGTTCTGGCGATCTACAGCCGACTCAGCCAGATCGACGGCCTGATCATGTTGCTGTGAATCGAACGTCCCAAGCCGAATCCGTCGGGGCAGGAAAATCGCGTTCTCAGCGGCGTTGCGGACTTAATGGGCGAGCGATCCGGGCGACCCAAAAGCGATTTATATCGCCAATTCGACCTGCCTATCGCGAGTACCAGTGGATCAGCTGGCCGAGTTCGTCGCGGGCAGCCAGGACGCGGACTCGACGGCGGAAGTTGTACGAGCCAAACAACGGCGAGTAACCGTGCTGATGGTCCACGGAGGCGAGCGCCCACGCGATGTCGTCCGTCTGTATCGAATCGCGGTCATGGCTGGCGGCATACCAGCGGGCCAGCCAAAACTTGACGGGGTACACGAGCGTCAGACTCTCGAAACCTTCGACCAGCGGAACGTCGTAGTAGCCCCGGCCGCAGAAGTGCATTCCCTGCACCTTGACGCGCAAGTAGCGCGTCAGGATCTCCTGCATTTCGATGCTGGGACGACCGAACGGTTGTTCGAGTCGTTCAAAGGGGACGGCCGCCAATTCGTCGCGGAGCGGTGGAAGCGTCCCCTTCCCGCGAGAAATTCGGATTGCCGCCTGCAACAATCGGAACCGGTCGGCCAATCCTTTCGGACGGCTGGCCTCGGTGTCTTTGCGGGCGTACTGGCCCGCCAGCAGCCGGAACATCCATCGGGCCGGTGCGCTGAGAGGCTGGACGGGGTTCCCTTCGGAGTCATCCTGTGAATCCGCCGGCCAGACCATGTCGGCGGTGGGGACGATGATTTCGAGGAATTCGCTGAGCTGCTCGTGGCTGAATCCCGTGAGCCGGGCCTCGTCGACAAGCCGCAGCCAGGTCAGGATTCGACGCAGACGAATCACCAGCGGGATGGACTCGTCGGCCAGGCTGGAATCGAGAGTCTGGCGGAACAAACGGATGCCGTTCCAATCGACAGCCGATCGCGCAGAGAGTTTTGGCGGCGGGATCTCACGAACGGACTTGGGGACGACGGCTCGGGCCAGTTTGCGGATGTCGGACGCCTGTTCGCGGACCGGCTTTCCCCGGTTGGCGATGACTGACGGACAGCTGAATCGCAGACTGACGGCGGTACCGCGGCCGGTTGGATGAAAGGCGTAAGGGTAGATGCAGCAGGCGAGCGGCTTGGCTTCTTCACCGAACTGGGCGTGGATGCGACAGAGGCCTTTCTCGTTGAGGAAGACGCAGGCGCCATTGGGTTGGTGTGCCAAACGGTAGCGTTTGTTCCAAGGAGGGCCGGAATGCCAGACGAAC
>CALJUK010000271.1 GCA_937975745.1 uncultured Planctomycetaceae bacterium
GTCGGATCGTCGTAGGCTGCAGACCAGCGCATCGAAATTGTCGGCGTAGTCCAGCAACGGCTCCGTCTTCCGCATGTGGCAGCACTTCTTCTGACCATCCGGATCGAGGTACAGCACGCCCATCTCGCGTGTTTGTTCTTCCATGGTCAGCTTGGGGAGTAGCGTGGTGACTTCCAGGCCGTACTCGGAAGCCAGCCGGTCTCGCGTCGTGAGCGTCTCCTGGAACAGAACACCCGTATCGACGAACAGCACGCCGATGTCCAGCTTGTTGGCGTGAATCATGTGGCAGACGACGTTGCCCGACTTCTGCATGGCAGACAGTGCGTACACCCGCGAGCCAAAAATCCACTTGGCCCACTGGAGGAGTTCCGCCGGGGTTCGTTCTTCGAACGTGGTATTCAAGTCGGCCAGGTCGGCCTGAGTCAGACGCGCCATTGCGTAGTTTCCGTGCTGGACGGTGTCGAAAAGTTGTTGTGCAGTGCCGAAACCGTCGTGTGACGACGGACCACCAAGGCCAGAGTGTAGCGAATTCGATCGGCTGTCAGCAACGGACCGGCCGGGGGGGCAAGAAGTGTGTCATTGGCCCAGCGGCCGCGGTTTTTCGCGTAATCCTCAAAAAACCGCCTGCGCACCGCGACGGTCTGCGGATGGACTCTTATGATCGAACGAGTTCCCTCACGTGTCGCACGCTCGATCTCGGTATCGGGCCGGAACAGGAGACAGCCCCATGAATTCCCCCGCCACCGATCGCCCCGCCAACCGCCTGATTCACGAAACAAGCCCCTATCTCCGCCAGCATGCCCACAACCCGGTCGATTGGTATCCCTGGGGGGAAGAGGCCCTCGAGCGGGCTCGTCGGGAAAACCGGCCGATCTTTCTTTCCATCGGCTACAGCGCCTGCCACTGGTGTCATGTCATGGAGCACGAGAGCTTCGAGAATGACGACATCGCCCGACTGATGAACGAGCATTTCGTGAACATCAAGGTCGATCGCGAAGAACGCCCCGACCTCGACCAGATTTACATGAATGCCGTCCAATTAC
>CALJUK010000272.1 GCA_937975745.1 uncultured Planctomycetaceae bacterium
CTGCTACGCGGGGTTCTGCCTGGGACTGCGGACCAGCGATAACAGGGGCTGCTTTCGCTGTTACCGTGTCGCCAAACTAAAAGAATTGGATCTCGATCGGGTTCGCGCTCGGGGCTATGCGTTCCAGGAGGAAATCCTCTACCGCTGCCGTCGGGTCGGCTGCACGTTTGAAGAGGTTCCCATCATTTTCGAAGACAGACGGTTCGGCCTGTCGAAGATTAACTGGAGAGAGTCCGTCGCGGCTTTATGGGTCATTTTTCGGCTTGGAATCGAGAATCTCTGTCGTGTGCCGGTGACATAAAACGGGACGCGACGCGACGGCCCGCACCACCGATCAGGCATGGCTGTGGGAATCGTCGGGGAACTGTCCGCCACGAACTTCAGAGATGTATTGTTGCACGCCCTTCGTGGCGGCTTCGCGGAGGTCGGCGTAACGTTTCAGGAACTTCGGCTGGAAGCCCGGAGTCAGGCCGAGCATGTCATTGCTGACAAGGACTTGGCCGTCGCAGTCCGGACCGGCGCCGATGCCGATCGTTGGAATCCGAAGTTCAGCCGTCACAAGCCGGGCCAGGTCTCGGGGCACCAGTTCGAGCACGACGGAAAACGCTCCGGCCTGCTCGGCTGCTTTGGCATCGGCCATCAGCCTCGCTTCATCCCGCTGAATTTTGCCCATGCCTCCCAATGAGTGGATCGACTGCGGCTTCATCCCGATATGAGCCATCACGGGGATCTCGGCTGCTGACAGTGCGGCAATCGTCTCGGCCTGGTTGACTCCTCCCTCCAGTTTCACGGCGGCAGCGGCCGTTTCCTTCAGAATGCGACCGGCATTTGCGACGGCATCTTGTGGACTGACCTGGAAGGAGAGGAACGGCATATCGACGATGCCCAACGCGTGTTGGACGGCACGGGAGACAATCTCGGCGTGGTAGATTATTTCGTCGAGAGAGACGGTCAGGGTGTTCCGTTTCCCCTGGACGACCATTCCGAGCGTGTCGCCAACCAGGATGGCGTCGATGCCCGCTTCGTCAAAAAGTTGAGCCCATTGGAAATCGTAGGCCGTCAGCATGGAGAGACGGCGGGCTTGGGACTTGGCAGCCATAAACCGTGGCACCGTCATCGGTGTGCGTTGATGATCAGACGAGGATTGTGATTTGGCGGGCATAGCGGAAGGCTCGTGCACTCGAAACGGACGATTCCCCGTCCAAGGCTGTGTCGGAGGACCCGGAACGCGTCCGTTCGCGCGACTCCCGATGGGACTCGCGCTGCTTCCGGGGAACGGCTTCTGACACCTGAAAACCGATAATGCACTCGGCGTGTCACGTCCAGTATCGTGCTCTTGATGATTTTGACAAGGGGACGCGAGAGAGGTTCGGGAATTCTGCCGGGTGTCGACGCCGACAATTCGCAACATCTACCGACGCGTTTTGCGGCAACTGTGTGAATTTGCCTCATGCCGTCCGCGTGCTGCCTCTGATCGCGGGCAGGTCATGGCCGTTGCAACGAGGGGCAGCTAAAGACCTTATGCCGTGTGTTGCAGTTTGCATTCGCCCGGCACATGAATCGCAGCATTCTGCCGTGTCGAGGTGCAGGCGTTGGCCCGCACTTGTGTCTCGACAGGGGGAAGCGTTCCGAGAGATCGGTTCGCTTCCTCTTTCTGTTTCCATACTGCCCGGTTGCACACCGCGACTCTTCTCAGGTACGGAGTGCCGAGAGTCCGCGAGGTGCGGCGTATTGGCCTGCCGGGCGGTTGTCGGGAGCGATCTCCCCCTGCTCTTCTGCCACGTGCGGATGGGGTTCCGTCCGGTTGCCCCGCCTTGGCCTGGGCCGGTCGCGGACGGCAGCGGCATCCCGTCGGTTGTTTCTCCTGCAAAACTGGTATATGGTTCCCCGTGAATTCTACGAATGTGAAACAAGGCGAAGTCCTGCGAACCGCTGGGGTTCTGCCGCGGAACTGCGTGTCATACAGGCACATCCGCGTGCGTCGATGATCGATCAATGTCACGTACCGGCCGAAGCGGGCTGCACGAGAATCTGCAGGTCACTTCCATCCGGGATACGACACACTGACCAGGATAGGTCGCGTGTGCCTCGTCAGGCTTCGAGTTTTGCATGGAGTGCCCGAACTGGCGGCCCGTTGGTCGCTGACTTTGGAATTTGCAGCTCGTATCCAAGCAGTTGATGCAACACGGTTTGCACATCAGGAGAAGCGGAATGGCCGAACGCGTCGTCATCATTGGTTCTGGGCCGGCTGGATGGGCCTCTGCAATCTACACGTCCCGGGCTGACCTGCAGCCTTTGGTCTTCGAAGGGGCCATTACCGAAGAGAATCGTCAGAGCGGTACGCTTCCCCTGGGACAATTGGCGCTTACGACCGAAGTCGAAAACTATCCCGGTTTCCCGGTGGCGAATCTGGCGGGCTATCTCGATGCCGCCATTGGTGCTCGTCCGCGGCGATACATGACTCCTCATGCAGGGTATGGGGGCAACGTACCGGAGCTGAGTGTACTGAGGCGTAAGCAGTCGATCAACTGCGGAACGCGAATCAAGACGGACGATATCGTCGAAGTCGACTTCTCGCAGCATCCGTTCAAGCTGAAGTCCCTTTCCGGTGAGGAAATCGAGGCGCTGGCCGTCATTGTGGCAACCGGTGCCCGGGCCAACTATCTCGGCCTGGAGTCGGAAGAACGCTTCAAAAACATGGGTGTTTCAGCTTGTGCTGTTTGCGATGGAGCGCTTCCCCGCTTCCGCAATCAGCCTCTGGTTGTTGTCGGTGGTGGTGACAGTGCCATGGAAGAGGCGACGTTTCTGACGAAGTTCGCTTCGAAGGTTTACGTCGTTCATCGCCGTGACGAGTTCCGGGCGAGCAAGATCATGGCCGAGCGGGTTCTCGAGAACCCGAAGATTGATGTGAAATGGAATTCGGTCGTCGACGAAATTCTGGGAGACGATCAGAACGGCGTGTCGGGCGTCAGGATTAAGGGGGCTAACAACCCGGAACAGACCGAGGAATTGGCCTGTTCTGGTTACTTTGCCGCAATTGGCCATACCCCCAACACCGACTTCCTGGGGGGCCAGTTGGAAACGAATGCCAAAGGCTACCTTGTCTGGAAGGTTCCCTTCCGCACGTATACCAGCGTGGAGGGCGTGTTTGCTGCGGGCGATGTCGCCGACGACTACTATCGACAGGCCATTACCGCTGCGGGTTCCGGCTGCATGGCGGCATTGGATGCCGAACGCTGGCTGGCTGCCAAGGGCCTGGAGTAGCTAGGGCATCGGTGCGACCTGCCGCATGGGTTGGCCAGTCGGTGACCCCTTGACATCATTTGCGCGGCAATCTCCGCGAGACAGACTTGAACACTGAAAAGGGTACCATGTTCACACTGGAAGGATGCCGAGCCCGTCGCAAGCGTCTGTGGGATTGCGTTCCCGAATCGGTCGAATGGCTGCTGGCTGCCGACCCGCGGCATGTACGTTACCTGTCGGGTTTCATGGTGAATCCATTCAGCTTCAGTCACGGCGAACGGGGCTGGTTGCTGCTCGAACGCGAGCAGGGAGCCACTTTGCTCGCGGACAACTTTGCCATCCGCTCGGCGATCGGCGAAATTTTTGCCGACCGGGAAGTCGTGGAAGCTTGGTACAACCACCAGACCTCTGTCATCAATCGGGATCATGCATTACTGGCTGCGCTCAATTCGGTGGCAGAGCGGCTTTACGGTCGCGAAGGAGCCGTCGAAGCTGAATGGTTGCCCGTCGGAGCCTGGGAGATTCTGGGGCTCGATCGCGAGTCTCATTCGGTGACCGATGAAGGCCGTGACGGAGTCGAACCGGGCCGAGCTGTCGACCTGGGAACATTGATTCGCGGGTTGCGTCGCCAGAAAGAAGTCGACGAGATCTCGCTGCTGGAAATGTGTATGCGGGCGACTGAGGCCGGACATGTCCGCGCACGCGAGGTCATCCGTCAGGGAATGAGTGAGTTCGACGTTTACTGCGCTGTTCAACAGGCCGCTCTCGAAGCGGCCGGTCGACCCGCGATTGTTTACGGCGACTTCCGGGCCAACAATGCGCAGATGCCGAAAGCCGGTGGTCTCCCCACCGGGTATCGGTTGCAGGCGGGTGACCTGTTCATCCTGGATTACTCTGTTGTCATCGACGGCTACCGCAGCGATTTCACCAATACGCTGGCCGTCGGAGACGCATCGGACGAGCAGCGAATGCTGATGTCCGTTCTGCAATCGGCGATGGAGCATGGCGAGGCGGTCCTCAATCCGGGAACACCTGCCAAAGAGGTGTATGCAGCCGCGTCGACACCCATTCGCGAGTCAGGCCTGGGAGCCGGCATTCCCCACCATGCGGGCCACGGTCTCGGTCTCGGCCATCCCGAGCCGCCAATTCTCGTCTCCGAAAGTGATGACGTCCTGATGGTCGGTGATGTGATCACCCTTGAACCGGGACTCTACATCGAAGGGATCGGTGGGATTCGGATCGAGCACAATTACCTCATCATGGAAGACGGCTATCAGCGTCTGAGCAATCACACCATTAGCTTGGACTGACAAGAAGCTCCGTTGCCAACGGATGTCGGCCCGGAGAAGATCGGCAGCAAGCATGGCGCGCCAGCGATCATCGTCCGAATAGCCGGCGGCCTTCATGCGG
>CALJUK010000273.1 GCA_937975745.1 uncultured Planctomycetaceae bacterium
GCCCCACTACTGCAAGGGAACAATCGACGGAATGGCTGGGATCGCTATTTTTTCACGGTGACCGTCAGCCAGAGGCTTGTTGTCGCTGGCAGGCCTTCAATGGTCTCTGCCGTTGCCATCGCGACGAGCGGACTATCGCCGCTCGTTCGACCAACAATCCGAATCGGCCCGTTGAAGGGGGCCTTTCCATCGGTGGTGATTTTCAGCGTCGCCGGTTTCTTGGTATCTCCCTTGGCGGGAACAACAACCGGTTCGACGGTGACTCCTTCGGGAAGGTCTTCCGCGGTGATCGGCAATTCCTTGGCATGGGCCCCGCGGAGGTTGCCTGTCTGCGGAAGTTCCAACGCTTTGTCGGGTTCGAGCGTGAAATGGCTCTCGGTCACGGTCAACTCGACAGTCGGTCCCTCCACTTCTGCCGAAAGCTGGTAGAAGTAGCGAAGTCCGCCCGAATCGAACCGATCAGTAACTGTGGCGGTGTATTCGCCTTCGACAGGCATTTTCAGGACGTCATTGACGTCCCGGTTGTCGCGGCTGATATCGTCGACCGTCTTGAGTTCCTTACCGTCCGGACGGACGACCTTCAGGACCGGGTCGAGTGCCCCGCCCAGAGACAACGCACGCACGCGAAATCGGAGTGTCGCGCCCTTCGCAGCAGCGATTCGGTAGCTGTCGACTTCGCCGGGATTCTCGATCACACCCGTAATGAAGCAGGGGGGCGTGAGCGGTTGCGTGGATGCGGCGGCCGACTCGGTCAGAGATTGTCCCGACACAACGGGCAGCGACTGCAGGGGGATTGCCGTCGGCGGAATGTCGGTGGGAAAGACGGGCCGACCGTCTGCCCAACTGACTGGAATCGACGCCGCGTCCTGGCGGATGTTCCAGCCCCGGATGATCAATTCCTTTGAGGAGTCGGCGGCAAGAGCCAAAGGCTGCACAGAATCGGCATAGGGCCCGGTCGTCAGGGTCAGGCGGTAAGCCCAGGACGAATTTCCTGCGAATGCGATGCTGCTGTTGGGATCGGCCGGAAAGCCGAACAGACGCACAAAGTAAATTCCATCTGTCGCGGGCGTGAATGTCAGATGCGGATCAAAGCCCCGCTCGTCGTCGTTTTGCAAAATGACGAATCCGTCGGGGGAGAGGATTTGCAGTATCCCATCCATCCGGGAACCGATTCCGCGAAGGGCCGAGACGGCTGCGACAAGTTGTTCGCCCGCCTTCAACGCTACGGAGTAGGTATCGACATCCCCCCCCTTTTGCAGCAGGCCGTTCATGACGACGGGGAGTTGTTCCGTTGGCTGGGCCTGATCGACCGCCTCGTTGGGCTCATTCTCTGCAAGTTCCGTCAGATGCCCTTTGTAAAACGGCAGCAGCTTGCTGGCACCGTCCGTGTTATAAATGCGAATCCAGGCGAAACCTGGTTCCGACGTGGGATCAATCGTCACGTTCAGTTTGCCGTCTTCCAGCTTCCCGTCTTTTTCGACAGCTGAGAGTGAAACTTTCGCGTCGCTCGACCAGAACTGCATCGGGCCGGTCCCGGCCTTCCCTTTGACTTCGACAGAAACGGTCTGACCGATCTGTCCACCGGCAGGAAAGAGGGTGTCGATCGCTGGCGCTTCGGCATTGACAGCCGACGCAGCACAAAGGACCGCGAGCGACGTGATCATGCAGGCGCAGCAGCTGCGGGACACGGGACGTCTGCCAGCGCTGCGAAAGCAACGGCGTTGCGTGTGATCGGGGTGGCCACTCACGCGAACAGCTCAGAAATCGGCGTGGAGTCGCTCACCAGGTGCGTCGGCCGACCTTGTGGCGTGTAGTAGATCTTGTTGGGATCGATGCCCAGCTTGCGGTACACGGTCGAAGCAAAATTCTCTGGCGAGAGAACGCGATCGACGGCCGCATATCCCGCCCGATCGGTCGCGCCGACGATTGTGCCTCCGGGGACTCCCGCACCGGCTGCCATCACTGACATGGCGTTGGACCAGTGGTCGCGGCCGGCACCCGAATTAATTTTGGGCGTGCGCCCGAATTCGCCCAAAACAAGGACCAACGTGGAATCGAGCAAACCTCGGTCGGACAGGTCGGTCAGCAGCGTGGCCAGGGTGTTGTCAAACTTGGGAAGTCGATCGCGACAGCTCTTGAACAAATTGCCGTGATGGTCCCAGCCACCTTCGTACAGCGTAACGAACGGAACGCCTGCCTCGACGAGGCGACGAGCGAGCAAGGCACGCTGTCCGAACGAATCCCGACCATAAGCCTGACGGACTTCGTCGGATTCGCTGTGAATGTCGAATGCGCGTTGGGCTTCGGTCGAGGAAATCAGGTCGTAGCCTTGGCGGTAGTAATCGTCGAGTGCACTAACTGGGTCGGCCGCGGCTTTGTCCTCAATTCGCTGCATCTGATCGACCAGTCGGCGAAGTTCGCGGCGATCATCGAAGCGGTTCTCAGCCAGCCCCTTGGGCAAGGAGACGTCGCGGACGCGGCAGCTGACGCGTTTGGGTTAGTCAGGAACGACGAACGGAGCGTATTGGGCACCAAGGAAGTTGGGGCCACCCGAGCGCGACATCTGTGGGATGGAAAAATATGCCGGCAGACCGTTGTGGTTGCCACGTTCGTAGGCGGTGACAGAACCCCAGCTGGGGGGAACGCTGACGAACGCTCCGCATCCGACAGGAATTCGCGGAGGGGCACCGGTCATCATGTAATGGTTGCCCGCACCGTGGTTCCCCTGGTTGTGCCGAATTGAGCGAATCACGGCGAACTTGTCGAGCATCGCAGCCAGGCGGGGGAGGTGCTCCGAAAACTCAACTCCCGGGACCTTGGTTGCAATTGGCTGGAACTCGCCCCGAATCTCACTGGGAGCCAAAGGTTTCGGGTCAAATGTTTCGTAGTGGGTCGGTCCACCGTCCAGCCAGACCAGGATGCAACTTTTCGCCTCAGCCTTGAGGGAAGATGACTCGGACGCAGCCTGACCGCGAAGTCGAAGCACATCGACCAGGCCGGCACCGAACGTTGCACCAATGCCCAATTGCAGGCAGTGCCGTCGGGTGAGTCTGTCGCAGTTGCGATACGTGTTCATCGGGCGAGTTCCTGTTGGGACTGACGTTTCATGCCGTCTGGCAGTTCAACGTCATCCAAGTGGACGATTTGCAGGCGGGATTGTTCAGTAGCAAGCTTGGTCGTTTTATTCTCTTGGGTTTGCCTTAATCTTTGAAGACAAACTCCGGCGTGTTCAGCATGGCCCAGAGCAGATCCTCTGTTGCTGTCCGACGTTTGGCGACAGCATCGGCCTCACTGGTATTATCGTATAAACGAACCCCAATGTCCAACTCTTCTGGGGTGGGCCGGCGGCTGTACACTGCCAAGTACAGGTGGGTCACGATTTCCGCTGGCGTCCGTTCAGATTCCGCCAGTTGCGCAGCCAGACTTTTCGAGTTGGTGACCTTGGCAAAGAGTCCTTCCGAATTCATCAGGTGGAGTGCCTGCACGACGGTTGTCGCCGACGTTCGTTCGCAGGGGGGATCCTGGTTCGGGTCAGGTCGCCCAAATGCATCGAGGAACAGTGAGTTCACGCGATGCGTCCAGAGTTCTGTGGCCCGCGAGCCGGGGGGCATGGCCGCAAAGTTCTCCGGGACCTCGGTAATCTGACAGATCGAATCCAGAAGCGATTCGGCGGACAGACGTTTTCGGTAATGCCGCGAGTAGTTTCGCGTGTCGACGGAGTTGTTCTCGCTGGGAAGCGAACTCAGGCCGTAAGCGTACGATGTCGCAATCGTGCGGATCAGATGCTTAATGTCGAAATCGTGGTCCGCAAAGTCCTGGCCTAAGGCCTTCAAGATCGGCTCGTTCGTTGCCGGGTTCGTCGCCCGCAAGTCGTCGACGGGTTCGACGAGGCCAACTCCCATCAGATCAGCCCAAACTCGATTGGCCATTGTCTGGGAGAAGAGGTGGTTTTCCTTCGAGGTCATCCAGGCCGCCAGGGCAACGCGCGGATCGCCGTTTTCAGGAATGGCAGGCGCCTCGCCGAAGAGCGGCTCGGGTTGGAGAACGACTCCGGTCAGCGGGTGCTGCACCGTGCCGCTAGTTGCGTTGAAGATGTATTCTTCCGAGCCCGAGATCGGAGGTGACAGCCCGGTTCCCTTTCGGCCGACTTTCGCGAAGTAGGCTGCAAACTGGTAGAAATCTTCCTGCCCCCAGACTTCGAACGGATGGTGATGGCATTTCGCGCACTCCAGCCTCGTGCCCAGGAACAGCTGACTGACTATTGTTGTCAGCTCGTCGGGCGAGCGCCGATCGCGGAAGAGCGTCACGGCTCCATTGTGGAAAGTTCCTCCCTGGGCCGTCAGCAGCTCCCGGACGAACTGGTCGTACGGCTGGTTCCGACGGAACGAATCGCGAATCCAAGTGTCGTAGTTGAGGGTCGCTTTGATCCCGACGCGGTACGGATTCGGGCGGAGCAGGTCAGTCCACTTGTTGGCCCAGAAATCGGCGTACTCAGGCCGCCCGAGAAGCTCGTCGATCAACTGGACTCGCCGTTCGGGAGAAGGGTCATCCAGAAAACGAGTCGCTTCTTCGACTGTCGGAACACGGCCGATAATGTCCAGATAGGCCCGCCGACGAAACTCATGGTCCGGTGCGGAGGCGGAGGCGGTGAC
>CALJUK010000274.1 GCA_937975745.1 uncultured Planctomycetaceae bacterium
GGATGCCAGAATGGAATGCTAGGAAAGACTCGTTGTGGCAACCAGAGTTTCCAGGTGGCTGCGATTTCGAAGAGGGCGCATGCCGCGGCCAGGTTCCCTAGCCGACAGACTCGTTCTTGCGCAGAGCGATCAGCTGCACTGTGGAACTGCGGTTGATCGGCTGAAGCGGGTGTCGGCATCAGGAGTTCGCCATCATCACGATACCGCCAATGACCAGGGCGACGGCCAGAACAGCCCCCAGGATTTTCACCCAGCTGTATGGTCTTTCGCCCTGCACTTCTCCTGTGGTGGCGTTGACCATGACTTGGTAGACCTTTCCGCGGAAGCGATACGACAACAGCCAGGTCGGCAATAGAAGGTGTTTGAAGGTGATGGCATCGCAGTGGGTTTGGATATGGTCGACTCGCTGCTCATCCCCGCCGATCCGCCGACGGACGTCGTTGTCAATGGCTTCGTCGACCCGCTGCCGCGCATCCTGGAATGCTTCATCCAATTCGACCTCGTACGTTCGGGCCAGGTAGCCGGCGAGCAATTCCTGATTGAAAGGCTGGCATTTGTGCAATGGCCAGGGTTCTAAGGCCAGCATCAGGTTCTTGTTGAGTCCTTTTGAGGCCAGCACCAGGATGTCGTCGAAGAATCGTTGAAAACGACCGCTGGCGGAATACCAGCGGGTGCGGGTTTCTGTGCGTCGGTTCTTGCCGGTGCCAACTGTCACCGTGTAATTCTCGCCGCGCGAGCCTTTGTAAGAATTGAATGTCAGTGTGTCGAATGTGAAGAACGGCAGGTAGACCCCTTGGAAGTTTCCCTTGCCCCCCTCCTGTTTGAACGCGTTGGGAGCAAACCACCGCGATTGAATCCACTTCTGCAGATTCTTGCGGGCGGATTCCCGGTCGATCAGAAACGGAAGCATCCCATCCGCCTGGACGCGATCCGGCGCATCGTAAACGTTGTCGAGTTGGATCGGCGAGGCACAGTACGGACACTGTGAACTGGTCAGCGAACCAACAAACACCACGCTCGCGCCGCAGGTGTCGCAATCGACAACTTTCTCGTCCCGGGCTGGCGTTTGACTTTCCGTTTTCAACTCTTTCAGCCGGTCAAGCGTCTCGTGGAACGGCTGCTCCGCAACGGCCATGTCGCTGTGATGCAGATCCTTCTCGTAGCCGCAGTAGGGGCACTTGAGTTTCTGCACGCCAATGTTGAATTCAAAGTCGGCGCCACATTTGTCACAGGGGAACTTCCTGGCGACGTCCTGCGGAAGTGACGAACCGGCTGACCGTGTGGAACCGGTCACGTGTTCGGCGGTCGTTTCTGCCGAGATGGAGTCGGGAGCGGCAACAATGTGCGAATCGACGTCGGCCGCAGGAGAAATTTCTTCCTGCCGGCTATCCGCCGTAGAGATCGGAGGGGGAGTTTCGCTCATTTCGGAGTTCAACCGTCGATGCTGGCTACCATCCTGGATCTCGGTACAACGCGGCCCGAATGGCTGTTTCGAACACACTCTCCAGAGTGCGGAAGAAAACGCGCTGGGCTGCAGATTACGAAGCCGGCGGAGGCGGTGGCGGCGTGGCGGCAGCGAAGTATCCGGTCAATTGCGGCGTTTGACCGGCGGGCGACCAGTTCGGCATACCGGCTGACCAAACCATCGTTGCGGCGCCCAACTGACCCGAGGCGATTCCCTGCGCGATCTGCTGGTCGGTGAATGGGCCCTCGGTCTGGCCGTTGACGACGACATGCCAGGCAGCTTGTGGTGGTGGGGGTGGGACAGCCGGCTGAGCGACCGCTCCGGCACCGGGCATCATTCGGTTGGCCATGGCAAAGCCGAGTCCAATCCCCATCCCGTCGGCCGCACCGCCACCGGCAGGATTTTCAGCCGCGGCTGTCATGGCCTTGCCGAACTGGAACTGCTGAAAGCGGTCCAGATCGCCAATGACACCCATACTGGACCGGGTGTCGATCGCCTTCTCGACCTCTTCAGGCAGGGAGATGTTGACGATGTACAACTGCGGAATGTCCAGACCGTATTCGTCATCGACCCGTTCGCAGACTTCCAACCTGAGCTTTTCGGATAACTCGTTGTAGTTGGAAGCCAAGTCGAGTGCCGCGATCTGCGATGTTCCGAGGATGTCGGCCAGTGCCGTCGAGATGATGGACCGCAGGAGTTCGGTGATCTCGTCCGAGGTGAATTCCGAATCGGTGCCAACCAGTTCCCGCAGGAGGGCTTTCGGATCGGTGGCTCGCAACGTGTACGTCCCGAACGCTCGGAGGCGAATCGGGCCGAAGTCGACGTCCCGCATCATCACTGGGTTGGGTGTGCCCCACTTCAGGTCGGTCACCTGCCGGGTGCTGACAAAGTAGACTTCCGCCTTAAACGGGCTGTCGAAGCCATGAGGATGGGGCTGAAGCGCTGCTCCCATCGCTGCTGCGTACTGAGGATCGGGAGGTTGTCGGTGGTGAGTGTGTAGTGACCCGGCTCGAACACGTCGGCCACTTGGCCGCGATGAACGAAGATCGCCATTTGTCCCGGGCGGACGATCAGTTGAGCGCCGTTCTTAATCTGGTTGTGGTACCGCGGGAATCGCCAGACAATCGTATGCCGGGAGTCGTCGACCCACTCGACAATGTCGACCAGTCCGCCACGA
>CALJUK010000275.1 GCA_937975745.1 uncultured Planctomycetaceae bacterium
CACGGCCACGAATTCTAAAATCCTTCTCAGGCCTGAACATCCGGAACATACAATCCCACGTGGAACAGACAATTCCGCGTGGTTCGCCCCGGCCCGGTACTGACGATTCAGTTCGCGGCCGATCCATTCGGGATGGCGTTGACCACCGCAGAGCGTGAAGGCGTCTTGCACTTTTTCGAGCAAACATTTGCAACGATAGACACCATTCGATGTCCTTGCCCCGGAAGATTCTGCTCACTGCCGGCCCGGTCCTGCTGGTCGGGCTTTGCTACTCCGTATCCATGCGGAGTGAGCTCTCGTTGGCAAACTCAGCCAACGCCAGGACTCCCGTCTCCCCGGATGATTCGGCAGAGATGTTCATCGCGGTTCCTCCGCCCCATTCCGACACGCCGTCCGCTGCGGCTCGATCTGAATCCATCCACGGATTGCAACAGGACTGCCTCGATCGCGCCCGTACTCTGAAGGAGAAACTCGGCGGCCACTTCAATGTCGTCGTCAGTCCTCCATTCGTACTGCTGGGGGACACCAGTCCGGCTGAGTTGCAACACCACTTTGCCGAGACGATTGTCCCCTCGGTTCGAGCCCTTGAATACTCGTACTTCGAGACGCCGCCGACCCAACCCATCTCGGTCGTGCTCCTCTCCAATGAAGCCGCGTTTCGCGCAGCGGCCAAGGCTTTGGACCACCGCACGGTGAACAGTCTGTATGGCTACTATCTCGACTCCGAGCGCCGTCTCCTCGTCAATTTAGCCACAGGAAACGGCTCGCTCGCACACGAGCTGACACACGCGTTGGCCAACGCGGACTTCCCCGACATCCCTGAGTGGTTCGATGAAGGGCTGGCCTCTCTCCACGAGCAAAGCCATTTCTCCGACGACGGCCTGCAATTGATTGGAACGACCAACTGGCGGCTGTATTACCTGCTGCAGGCCGAACGAAACGGCCGACTCCGCCCAGTCAGCCAGTTGATCGCCTACCAGGATATTCGCGCCGGCCACGAAGAAATTGACTACGCCCACGCCCGCTACTTCTGCATGTATCTGCAGCAGCAGGGAATCCTGGCCGACTTCTACCGGACATTCCGCGACGGCCAGCCTGAGGATGAACTCGGATTGCAGGCGTTGACCACACTTCTCTCGCCGCAGTCTCTGGCGGAAATCGACTCGCATTTCCGCGATTGGCTGGGCCGTTTGCACGATCAAGTCACGGCGGAACGAGCCGCCGAGAAGCAGGACTGACGGTCACCACGTTCGAGCGTCGGATTCCCGAGTGTCGGCCCGGACAGGTCGTCCTGAGTGCCGGAGTGATCGTCGCAGCGCACCGAGGGCGAAGTTTCTTCCACCGGTGTTGCCATCCATCCCTAACGACCGATCGCCGTTAGCCCCCCTGTTCTCGCCGACGTAGCCGACTGAACAATTTCGAGCAACCCTCCCGTTGCGGAGGCCGCGGCCCCTGAATTGGCGAGTGCTTCACATTTCTTTGTGGCTGCTTCGCGGGTTCGGTCTGGGGACGGGGTTCCGAGAACTCCTGCCTCGAGACGGGAGGCTCGTCGGGTTCGACGATGTCGTAACCTTCTTCTGGCATGGCCCAGCCGGTGCCAAACAGAACGTCGTCGTCGATTTCGACCGGCCGCTGCACGCCAGTCGCTTCTTCCTCTGAACCGAAATTCTGTTCGAGGAGTCGATTGGCCACCTCCTGCTGCGCGTCCAGGCAAAGATCCAGCACGGTTTCACCGATGTTCGTTTCCGGATCGTCCGCGCTCTGCAGCGTCTCGTAGACCAAGGCTGCCTCGGCGTTGGACGTCGCATACCCCAATTGGCCGCGGCGATCGCCGTCGGAATCGTGGGGTACACTCCGGTCACTACCAACCGAATCGACGGGGGAGGCGTCGTCGCCGTAGTCGCCGGTCTGAATCGCTTCAAGCTGCTCAAACAATGGCGTTAACTCGTCGATTCGTTGGTCGGGGCGCGGATCGGCAAAATCGGAATGGACCTGATCGACCACCGAATCGGAAGTGCTGGCGATCCCTTCGAACATTGACTCGCGAAGAAATTCTTCGATGTCGGCCATCGGCTTATCGACGGGATACTCGCCCACATCGAATCGCGCGGTCTGACTGGACGTCGTGTCCACAGCTGGCCGCTCTTCTGCCGATTGCGGGTGGGACATTGCTGCGGCATCCTGCTGTTTCCGTTCCTGCTCGCGGGCCTGCAGAAGTTGCTGCTGCGTCAGACGTTTGCCGGCATCCAACGCGGCGTAGGGGTCGAGAACAACTTCTTCATCCCACTGCCGGCTTGCGACGGGGGTCGATGAGGAACGGGACGGGTCTTCCGGTTGGCGTATCATGTCGGAACTCTCGAAAACAGCCTTGTCCATGTGGTCCGTCGCTGGGACCTGAGAACGTTCTGCCAGGTTGTGCTCGGTTGCCCAGTCTTCTGATTCCCGCAGCGACGGCGTCCAGTCGTCACGCTGCCGGAACGCACTGTCATCGCTGCCCGCCGCGCCAAATTCGCCCGAGACATCAGCCGGCGGTGTGTCGAGTTCCGCACCCACTTCCCAGACAGCGGCCGGCTCGTCGGTGCGATCATCTTCGGTGCGATCGCCGTCGAGGATCGGCCTCTCGGAGTCTGCGACCGGTTCCT
>CALJUK010000276.1 GCA_937975745.1 uncultured Planctomycetaceae bacterium
TTGGATGGTGAGTGAATGAGCGCCATTTGCGTCGAAGAAGCCCGATCCTCCGTGGGCTGCTGTCAGTAAACCGTCGCGTTCGGCGACTGCGCCGGTGAAGGCCCCCTTGGTGTGGCCGAACAGTTCGCTCTCGACCATCGCCTCGTTCATGGCGGGGACACAGACCGGAATGAAGGGGCCCTCGGACCGGGTGCTGTAGCGGTGAATTGCGGCGGCGACGAGTTCCTTCCCCGTGCCGCTTTCGCCCGTGATCAGCACCGGCACGTCATGCCGGGCGACGTAGGCAATCTTTCGAAAAACATCCTGCATCACCGGCGAGGCCCCCAGCAGCCACGGTTCCCGGTCGGCTGCTGTCTCTGGCGAGTCGCGGTCGTGTGACTGCGATTCGAGTGCACGGCGGATGATTCCAATTGCCTCATCCAGGTCGAACGGTTTCGTGAGATACTCGAAGACACCTCGGTTGACCGCTTTGACGGCCGTGTCGAGGCTCCCGAAGGCGGTGATCATGATGACCGGAGTCTGCGGGATCCGTTCCCGTAACTGCTCCAACGCGGTCAGTCCGTCGATACCCGGCAGCCGAATGTCCATCACAATGACGTCCGGTTTGAGGTCGCCGATCCGCTGCAAGGCCTCTTCGGCCGTCGCTGTCGTGACAACACGGTGGCCGTCGTCGGTGAGCGCCTGTTGTAAGGCCCAGCAGATGGACGGCTCGTCGTCGACAATCAGAATGCTACTCACGGTTGGCCTCGACGATGGCTGTTGTTGTCCCAGCAGATTGAGTGATTGGAGTCGCCGCTGGCGTCGGTGGCGGGTCAGCGGCCTCCCGGACAGGAATGTTCAGTTCGAAGATCGTCCGTCCGTTGGCTCGCGACACGGACAGCGTCCCCCCGCAGTCCTCGGCGCCATGCTTGGCCACGGGGAGCCCGATCCCCACCCCTTCTTCCTTCGTTGTGAAGAATGGATTGAAGACCTCTGCGAGGTGCTCCGTCGGAATACCCGGGCCATCGTCGATGACACTGACGACGATGGTGTCCTGTTCCCGCCGTGATTCGAGCGAAACCTGTCCTCCGGGACCGGCCGCTTCGATGGCGTTTGTCACCAGATTCAGCAGTCCGCCGCGAAGTGCATCGGAGTCGGCGGCCTGACAGTCTGAGTTGTCGCTGAGAAACTCGAAGTCGACGCTGCGGTGTTCGCACAGCGGACGCGTGACTGTGGCGATTTCGTCAAGAATGGCCGTCAGCTGCAACGGTCGGGAAGACGTCGACTTTCCCTGGGCAATTCTCAGTAATGCTTTGATGTGCTCCTCGGCTCGTTGTAGTTCGGACAATGCCACCATGTTGGCCTGGTCATTTGGCTGCGAACAGTGTCTCTGGTGCAATTGGATCGACACTCTGGCTCCGGTGAGCGCGTTGCGCAAGTTGTGGGCGAGCCCACTTGCCAGTTGCGCCAGCATGGCGGTGCGTTCGTTCTCTCGAATACGCTGCATCGACTGCTGAAGGGCCGTCGCCATCTGATTCACAGCCTGAGTCAGGTCTCGCAGTTCGTCGTCGACGACGCTGCTGGGAACCGGCTGGAAGTCTCCCGTCGCAATACGACAGACATGCTGTTGGACGGCTTGGACCCGTTTGGCGATCCGACGTGCCAGCCACAACGACGTCAGTAACGTCAACATCAGAACCAGGCCACCCCAGCGAAGCGGGACGACAGCTGCCTGCCAGCGGGCCTCACGCCATGGCTTTTCCGGGTAGAGGACAATGATGCGACTTGCTGACGGTCCCATCCGGCGGCTGGCATATCCGACAAAGTATTTGTCGCCGCCGAGTGACATCACCGGCAAATTGTCCATCTGGCTCGGCTTGACGGCGGGAATCGATGCCATTGGTGGTGCGTTGATCGGAGCCGAGAGCGTTGATGACAGCAATTGCCCGTCTTCATCGAACAGTGCAAAGTGTGCTCCGGACAACTGGCTGAGTTGCATCAGGATATTCGAGGTGAGCGGATAGGTGCTGGATTGAAGCGTCTCCAAAACCGAGTCCAGACGGGCTGCCACACGTTTCTCGGCCGATTGGACACCGACCCAGGCGGACGACACCGAGACGACAATCGCAGCGATGATTTGCATCACTGCAAAGGGGACGAGGATTTGATTCCGGATGGGCCAACGCATGGGAAAGGATCGATTAGAGGCTCGGCGTGGTGAAGATGTCGCCATGTCTTGGCGAGAAAATCGCCTTCGGCACGAGGCGACGCGGTGTCAGTCGTGCCCATTATCGGTTATCTGACTGGTCTCGTCTACGGTATACAAGTTGCTGCGAATCTCGCTCCGGTTTGTCGCTCAATCTCGTAGTTGCTCAGGTTGCTGAGGTTGAAATGTGACCCGAACACACTCAGTTGCAGCAGACCGTGAATGCAGGCGATCCTGCCTCTATCATCACTGTTTGACCGTCTCGCTGGAAGTGGCATTAGAAAGTTTGGAGAACACGTGAAGAAAAGAGAGAATCGGCACGCGTTCACACTGATTGAACTGCTGGTGGTCATCGCGATCATCGCGATCCTGATTTCACTGTTGCTGCCAGCGGTGCAGCAGGCTCGTGAGGCCGCGCGGCGGTCACAATGCTTGAACAATCTGAAGCAGCTGGGGCTGGCCGTTCACAATTATGTGGACGCTTATCGGCGATTCCCTCCCTCAGCGTGCGTCGACCTGACTGTCTCCACGACGGGCAACAACGGCTCGTGGGGTGTCCACGGCCGCATTCTCCCGTACATCGAACAGGGGAACCTGGCGAATCAGGTCGATTTGACCAAAGCCTGGGACAATCAGATGGTGATCAGCGGGGTTAAGATTGC
The DNA here is from genome assembly GCA_937975745.1 of uncultured Planctomycetaceae bacterium. Classification (GTDB taxonomy): domain Bacteria; phylum Planctomycetota; class Planctomycetia; order Planctomycetales; family Planctomycetaceae; genus CALJUK01. The sequence goes on from CALJUK010000276.1 coordinate 2,848, forward strand.
AACGTTTGCATGTCCATCGGAGCCCAAGAGTGACCAGGCACGCGAACCAGGTGTCGGAATGCCCACGCTTTATCCGACGAACTACGGATTCAACTTCGGGACATGGTTCGTCTTTGATCCATCCACGAGCGCTGGGGGAGACGGAATGTTCTATCCAAACGCCAAGCTGGGAATGAAGGACGTGACCGATGGAACCAGCAATACACTGCTGATCTCTGAGGTCAAGGCCTGGCAGTACTACACTCGCAATGCCGGGCCGGCGTCCACGACGATTCCCAATTCCGCTACGGATGCCGCAACTGAGGTTGCAACCGGAGCAGACAAGAAGAACACGGGCCATACCGAGTGGCCCAACGGGCGTGTCCACCACACGGGTTTCACTGCTACGCTGGTCCCCAACACAACGGTCTTATTCGATCCCGGTAGTGGGGGAGTCGATCACGATTACAACTCCTGGCAGGAAGGTAAGAACGGCATCGCCGGCAGTCCGACCTATGCGGTCATTACGTCGCGGAGCTGGCACGAAGGCATTGTGCAGACTGCGATGGTTGACGGGTCGGTTCGCACAATCTCCGAGAACATCAGCCGTGACATCTGGCGGGCGTTGGCCACGCGTGCCGGAGGCGAAGTCATCGGCGAGTACTAGAAGCGCGCTGCGTCTACAAATAGCGGCATCTGGCGGCGTCATCTGGCTGATTCTGAGCGGCGGAGTTGATCCCCGCCGTTCCCAACGCTCGCTTCCCCCCGCAGTGTGTACTAGACGCGATGTCGGGAGTCGTGATTCAGTAGCGACTGGCGAATCGGCCAGGCTTCCGCTCTACCGCGTATGCCGCAGGAATCGGGCGGGGTTTCCGACGACAACACTGTTTTCGGGAACGTCATTGAAGACGGCAGAACTCATGCCGACGAGACAATAGTCGGCGATGTTCGTCATTTCTCGAATGGTGCAGTTGGTGCCCAGATAGCAGGACTTGCCGATGGACACGCTTCCCGAAACACAGACACTGCCCGCCACGCAGGTGTAGTCGCCAACGACATCATCGTGACTGAGGACCGAGCCCGGCAGAACGATGACGTGCTTGCCGACGGTCACGTTGTTGCAGATGGTCACGTGCTGGAACACAACCGTTCCGGGGCCCAGCGTTGAGAGGGTGGAGACGCTGGCCGACGGATGAACGAGCGAAACAAACCGCTCGTCAGGGATGTCGGTCTTTTCGATGATTTCGGCTTTCTTCCAAAACGTCGAAGTACTGCCGATTCCATTGACGAAGACGGCATCCGGGTAGTCCGGAGCTGACGAAAGCGGACCCAGCACAGCGACATCGTGAATCGAGGTACCCCACTTCGACTCGTCGTC
>CALJUK010000277.1 GCA_937975745.1 uncultured Planctomycetaceae bacterium
ACGCACAAGCGACCAATTCTGGCAGTCTCGTTTGTTCTCCTGTTGCCTGGATGGATGCCGCCTCTCTCGGCAGCAGAGCCGAGAGAGTGGCTCCAGATTGCCCAGGTCCGGGTTGGTTTTGACGGCTATTTCAAGCTCGGCTGCTGGACCCCCGCGCGAATCGAATTGTCGGGACTGACCGGCCAGCCGGTTCGGGTCGAAGTCGGAGCCGCTGGTCCCAATGCCAGCCGAGTCTGGTACCGCTCCGAACCACTCAGTCCGGCGGACGGAGGGGGGGCCACTACCGACATCCTTTTCCGTTGCGGTCGATCCGATCAGCCACTTCTCGTGCGAGTCGTGTCGGCTGACGCTCCCATGAATATCACACGGGGCGATCTGCTGGCAGAGCAGCGGATCCGATTAAGTCCTCCGCCCGCACAAACGCAATCGAACGAGACTCCCGCGGCGACAGTCGGCGAAGCGTATCCGCTCCGTCTCGATATCGAGCTCCGCGTGGCCATTGGCCAACTCCCGCAACGAACCGCCGAGGCGCCCAACACCCGCCGGACCGCTTCGGGCGAAGTCCGCCTGCTCCGCGATGTCGTGACGGTCAATCTGTCCAAGGGAAGTCTTCTGCCGTCGACACCGGACGGCCTGGATGGTGTCGATCTGCTGGCAATCCTCGAAAACCCACAACTCCAGCCAGAACAGAATGCGGCCATTCGCGAATGGGTCGCGTCGGGCGGTCGATTCCTCTGGTCGGCAGACCCCGCTGCTGCCACGCCGGGAGAAGAACCAAACACGCGGTCCCTGGCGAGTTGGGTTCCTGTAGAGATGGCCGGCGTGAGCGAGCTTCGCGAGTTAAGCGGCCTGGAAGCCTTTGCGGAAAGTAAGTCTCCCATCATCTTCACCGGGAGAGTCAAGGGGGTCCGGCTGGTTCGCGGTGCGGACACAATCGTGCTGGCCGACGGACTGGAAGGCCCCCTGGTCGTCCGAGCGGTCTACGGTTTGGGCGTGGTTGATGTGCTGTCGGTCGACCTGGATACACCGCCCCTGTCCGAATGGAATGACGTGGCCGACCTCGTCGAGAAGCTGGCCATCGATGACCGAGTGGCCATCAAGAACGAGTCGAGCCGGCAGACGGCCAGCAAATTGGCCCACAGCGGAATCAACGAACTGGCCACACAGCTCAATGCGTTGCAAGAGTTCTTCCCCCAGGTCCAGCGTTCCAGCATCTGGGACGTGATGAGTTTGATTGCCATCGTGGTCCTGCTGGTTGGTCCGCTCGATTATCTCTTTGTGCGCCGGGTGCTGCGACGCCCGCATCTGACGTGGGTCACATTTCCGGCGATGCTGATTGCCGTCTCGGTCGTGGCGGTCGGTATCGCGCACGGCCGCAACAGTAGTGAGGCCCTCGTCAACGAGTTGAACGTGATTGACCTGGACGTAGCCACCAGTCGGCTGCATGGCCATTCGTGGGAGACTCTCTACAGCGGGCAGACCGCCCGTTACCAACTCTCGGTCGTTCCCCGACTGGCACCGTTCGAGACTTCAGAAGCCGCGACGGACGGGGGCGCAAAACTCCCCAGCCAACTCGGCTGGTTCGGTGTTCCCGAGGTGTCGTTCGGCGGAATGTATCGCGACGGCGGATTCACACTGAATCGGCCCGAATACCATCTCTCGGCCGACGACCAGACCATTGAAGACTTTCCCGTTCCGCAGTGGTCGGCGCAGACGGTTGTTTCGCACTGGTCACAGCGACTGGATGTCCCGTTGGCAGAAAGTCGGCTGGTCAGTTCGGGGACCGGGCAGCTTTCGGGCAGCTTCCAACATCAGCTGCCGGGAACGCTCACCGATTGGTTTCTGGCGTACGACAACCGGGTTTACCGTCCGGTGGCCAGCGAAAGGCGACCCGAACTGGGCGCACTTCCTCCCGGTCAAAGCTGGGACCCGATCGGCCCGAACGTGTACCAGCGGGAACTGCGGGGTTATCTGACAGGTTCGGTCGCCACACGGCTGGACCATAAAGACGACCTGCAGTCGAAGATTGTGATCGAGCAGACGAAGTACAACCCGTTGTCTCGTGAGTCGGAAAACCTGCTGCGGATGATCTCGTTTCACGATGCCGCAGGGGGGAGTGTCTACACCGGGCTGTCGAATTCCGCCCTGTCGCAGCTCGACCTGTCGCCTCTCCTGGAATTGAACCGGGCGGTCGTCTTCGGCCGAATTGAACTCCCGGTGACAACGTTGACAATCAACGGCGCGGAACAGACACCGGTCCGCCGCGAGACATTCGTCCGAATCATTCTGCCGGTCCAGCGTTCGACGACGATCGAGCGGACGCTCCCAAACTTTAAAGATGACGAGTGACAGGCCAACCGGTTTGGGTGATGCCGACATGATCGAAACATTTTTGTCCTCCGTTATTCTTACCCCAGTCATTGGGTTCCCGATCGAGGAACTCTCCTTGAGGAACTTGTTGTGATCGAAACACGAAAGTTGACGAAGCGGTACGGCGACCTGATCGCTGTCAACGAAATCGACCTCAAACTCAAGGAAGGGGACGTGTTCGGCTTTATCGGGCCGAACGGCTCGGGCAAGACGACCACCATGCGGATGATCGCCACGCTGCTCAGTCCCGACTACGGGGAAGCCTACGTCTGCGGAAAATCGATTTACACCGATCCGCAGGAGATCCGGCGGATGGTCGGCTATATGCCGGACTTCTTCGGCGTGTATGACGACATGACGGTCATCGAATACCTCGAGTTTTTCGCCGCCGCGTACCGCATCCGTCCAGAAGGCCGCCGGAAAATCTGCGAAGAGAAACTCGAACTGGTCGACATGTCGTTCAAACGGGATGCCATGGTCAACCAGCTCTCCCGTGGACAGACGCAGCGAATCGGACTGGCCCGGGTCCTCATTCACGAGCCGCAAGTCCTGCTGCTCGACGAACCGGCCAGTGGACTCGACCCTCGCGCGCGAATCGAAATCCGCAACCTGCTCAAGCGGTTGGGAGAACTCAACAAGACGGTCATCGTCTCCAGCCACATTCTCCCCGAACTGGCCGACGTCTGCACCCGCGTCGGAATGATTGAAAAGGGGAACCTGATCGTCGACGGCTATGTCGACGAGGTCATGCGGAAAGCCCGCGAAGCGCAACTGTTGTACGTCGGTGTGACGGCCGATCACGAACGGGCTGCCGGCCTGCTCGAACAACACGACGGTGTCGCCTCAGTGACGATGAAGAAGTCGATCATCTACGTCACGTTGAAGGCCGAAGTCGAGGACTGGACGTTCATCCCGGAAATGCTGCTTGGTGAAGGATTCCGGCTGAACCTGCTCCGCGAGGAAGAAGTCAACCTGGAAACCGCCTTCATGCACCTGACGATGGGCAAGCAGCAGTAGCCGGCGAGGAGATCTTCGGCACGAAGAGTTTCGAGCGGCAGGGGTACGTGAAGACGCACGTATTTCAGGAGTGCGTGAAGACGTCCCTTCTGAACGCTTCCGAACCTGAACGCTTCAGAATAAATGGGCGCTTCAGAACAATTCGGCGATCGGTTGGCCGGTCTCCTGCACGATCGGGTGCGGGCGGCCGCGATTGTCGTTGAACGTGGCATCCAGCGGGACGCCCATGTAGCGGTAAATCGTCGCCGCCAGATCACTGGGCCGAACAGGACGCAACGCGATGTGGCCCCCATCGTTTTCCGAGGAGCCGATCACCTGTCCGTGCCTTAATCCGCCTCCGGCCAGGCACATCGACATCACCACCGGCCAGTGGTTCCGGCCGTCCACGCTGTCCTGAGTTCCCGTGACGGGTGTCCGACCGAACTCGCCCATGGCAATCACCAGCACGTCATCCAACAGCCCGCGCTCATCGAGATCGCCGACAAGCGTCGTGATGAGATGATCGAACAACGGCAGCAGCGGCCCCAGGCCGTTCTTGATCCCCCCGTAGGGGCCATTGTCGCCGTGGTTGTCCCACGTGCCCGACGACGGATGGTAACTGAGATCGAGCGTGACGAACGACACACCCGCTTCGACCAGCCGGCGGGCAATCAGCGCCTGCTGACACCACAAATGTTTGCCGTATCGTTGCCGGGTCTCTTCCGGCTCGCGGTTGATATCGAACGCTTCCTGAGCCCGGCGGCCAACCAGCATGTCGACAGCCTGCTGCTGATAGCTGTCGAGAGCGCGCATCGAACCAGATTGATCCAGGTCGCTG
>CALJUK010000278.1 GCA_937975745.1 uncultured Planctomycetaceae bacterium
CTGTTATGTTGTTTTCGGGCACGAAAAAAGCCTGGAAATCACGGATCTGGCGCCGGCCTCTCCCGTGCGCCGCTCCGCGTACATCGGTCGTGCGTCGGCCTCCCCCGCCACTTACGAGGCACTCTTTTTCTGGGCAGCCGCAAGGGCCAGCTGACGTTGGATCCGATCATCCAGCGAGCTGAATTTGTTCGTCGTCGGATCGGGATCCGGTGGCTGGTTCAACAAGTCTGCGTGCCAGTCGGCCAACACGCCGTACCGCACTGACGGTGGCAGTTTCGCCAACGCCGAATCGATTTCCTGAACGACGGCTTCCTGCGCATCCGGGTAGTCAGAAAAGACGGCGGCAATCTCCCGCAGCATCCGTTCCGATTCCGTCCGTTCGACTGTGGCCGGTTTGCCTCGCAGCCACTCGGTCGCGACGAGCCGGATCAAACCAGGGACGCCCGTCTTCAACCGTTCGACCAGTTCGGGCCGATCCTCGGGAAGCGTATTCTCGATCGCAATCCCGACGAGTTCTTCCAGCCGCTGATCGAACTGCACCGGGATCTCCTGAAGGACGTCGTCGATCTGCTCATCAGGAATCGGCGTCCGATTTGACGGCCCCGTTGGTATTGATATCGAACCGCCGCCAGTCGATTTGGGTGGGGTTTCAATGTGGTCGTGATCGTGATGGACGAGTGAAGGCCTGGCCGCATCATCCAGCTCGTGGATGTACGGTTCTAGCAGAGCGTGCAACTCAGACGGCATGACGGGATGGAGTCGATCCATCACAATGGCCGCCGCGTAACCGCTCCGCGTTAGCAGAATCGTTTCCCGGGCAGGTTCCGAGAGTGTGACCAGAAAGAATGTCGCGACCAGACAGAAGACGGTCCCTTTGATCGCTCCGAACACAAATCCGAGGTGCCGATCGAATTCGACGAACTGCGCCTTCTCGATCGATTTCCGCATGTTCTGCGCGATACTGAAACAGACGAAGGCGAAGATGGCATAAATGCCCAGCATCGCCACCCAGCGATTGAGCGGGGCTTCCAGAGGCACGTGTGGGCTGAGGCCGACGGACAGCGTTCCCGCGAAGAGAAAACACATCACCAGCGTGCCGATGACGGCCAATTGCCAGGTCAGCCCTTTCCTGGCACCACGATAGCCCGAATAGGCAATGACTCCGAGGACGAGCAAATCATAGAACATCGATCTGGCTTCCCTGGCCCATGTGCGAACGGTTCATCCCTGATGAATGGTTCCAGTCGGCCGAGATCGAAGAAGAATGTCTCGCGACGGACCGGTTCCACGTTCTCCAAACCCTGGAGAGGCGGGAGTATATCGCCTCAGCGAATCTGTCTGAAGAGCATTTCGGCAGGGCGAGAAAGCAGGGGGCATCTACGCGTCAACACTTTGTCGCCTGAGGACCCGTTGTAAAACCGGTTGGTGGCGAACCTTCGGCCAGCATTTACAGGACCGGGACGAAGGGGAAGCACACAGAGGTGTGGGAACCGCTGCTAGAGCACGCTGCGCCTACAAACAGCGGCTTCTGGCGGCGTCATCTGCCTGATCTGCAGTCCGTTCGGCGTTCCAACGCTGCCACAATTGTCCGCCATGCGGACTAAAACGTGCGACAGCTGTCGAGCAACAACGTCACCGGGCCGTCGTTGACGAGGGCCACATCCATGTGTGCCCGAAACTGGCCCGTCTCGACGGGGATGCCCTGCTCCCGCACACGTTCGACGAACAGCCCATAAAGCTGATTGGCCCGTTCGGGCTCAGCGGCGGCAACAAAACTGGGCCGACGCCCACGACGGCAATCTCCCAACAAGGTGAACTGGCTGACGACCAGCAGGCTTCCGCCGATATCCGTCACCGCGAGATTCATTTTCCCCGCGTCATCTTCAAAAATCCTCAGGCCGACGATCTTCTCCGCCATCCAGTTGGCATCTTCGGGTGTATCGTCTTGGGCGACACCAAGCAGAATGAGAAGGCCGGACTCGATTGCCCCGACACATTCGCCGTCGACTGTGACACTGGCCTGGGAAACACGCTGCACGACAGCACGCATTGGGTCAAACTCCGTTTCGACGGACCAATCCCGGACTCGGCACGATGAATGCGTCACAAGGGGGCATTACGAGGGGGTGGTTCGTGTGGGTGAGAATCTTGACAGGTCGATGGTCGTCGGCTGATCGGTCAACAACTGCCGCACCAGCCGGCCCGTGATGGGAGACATCTGCAGGCCACCGCGAAAGTGCCCTGTCGCCATCGTCACGTTTGCGAACTCGGGAAGCCGCCCCAGATACGGTAGTCCGTCGATTGTGCCAGGCCGCAACCCCGCCCAGGATTTCTCGAACTTCGCGTCTGCCAGATGTGGGACCAGCGAGAGGGCGAATTTCATCAAGCCCGCAACACCGCTGGCTGTGGTCTCTTTCAGAAAGCCGGCATCTTCTTCTGTCGCGCCGATCAACAACCGACCGTCTGGACGCGGCACGAGATATTCGCGTCCCAGTTCGATGATATGCCGAACAGGCAGCCGCGCCATCGAGAGCAGCACAATCTGCCCACGGACCGGGACGATGGGAAGAGGTCTGCCACACTGCCGGGACAGTCCCCCGCTCCAGGCTCCGCTCGCAATAACAAACTCATCCGCCGCGTAAACATTTCCGGTGGCTGTCCGGACAGCCGTCACCCGACGCGCAACACGCTCGAAATTTTCGACCAGTTCTCCGGCAACCAGCCGCACGCCGGAATGGCTGCAGGCCGAGACGAGCGCCTTCAAGTGTTCCGGATTGCGAACCTGCGCGAGTTCGGGCAGGTACCAGGACTTCGTCTCTGGCGGGGATCTCAATTCAGGTTCGAGTGCCGCCAGTTCTTGCGGCGAAAGGGGCTGAACGGTAACCCCCTCCTCTTGAAATTTGTCGACAGGCAGATCGCCGCCGTGGTCAACTTTTTCTGCCGACTGCGGCTGGAGGAAAAGCCCACCCGTCACGCGAAAGCCATTATCGATGCCGGTCGACTCGCGGAGTTTCTCGCTGAGTTCCCGCCAAATCAGATGCGAGTGTCCCCGCAACTGGTCAAAAGGGTCCTTCGCCTTCGCGGGATTTCCGGGGGGCAGCATTCCGGCGCCGGCCCACGAGGCCTCGGCCCCCATCTGTCCCTTGTCGAGCACAGTCACTGCGGCTCCGGCCTGGGACATCTCATAGGCGATGGTGAGGCCGATGACACCGCCTCCCACCACAATCACATCCGACATGCTGTTTCCCCGGGCCGCAGCCAGCCTGACTCAATCGCGCTGCGCGGAAGTGTCGCGAGTTCCGGCGGCGCAACCAGACTGCTTTGCAGGCCATTGTGTGTCCAAACGCCGCCACAGTTGTGCGCCACGCGCACTCAGTTACTTCACCGAAGGCTTGTACCCAGCAGCAAACCCTTGCGCCAGAGCGCTGCGGCCGATGCCGTAAACGGTCTGCAGTGTCGACTCAACGTCGCCACCGTTCTGCAGCCGCGTAATGAACTGGGCGTACTTCTGCCCTCCCTGGGCTTGAATCATGAAGTCGACCAGCGTGAAACCAACAGCCGCTGCCGCCGTTGGCGAGAATCGATCGGCAAACAAGTCCTCCGGCCGCGTGATGCTCTTGGCGGCATCGGCTGCCAGATCGACAAGTCCGGCGTGATACGGGTTCGCGCCGGCCACCTGGGCCGCCATTGCCAATCCAGTTCCCCGAGCCGCCCAGTTAGGAAGTTGTGTCTCCTTGCGTTGCAAGAACGCCGTCGTGAGATGGTCGACCAGACTGATTCGCAGACTGGGAAACTCTTCCGTCGCTTGGTCGCCAACATCTTGCAATACCAGATAGGCATCCTCGTAGTTGGGGGTCACCATCGAATGCCCCACCATCTCGCCGGGCGCCTGGCGGTTCTGTAGCACCTGGTTGAACTCAGAGTAACCGAACCGGTCCTTTGAAACGAAGATTGTCAGCTTCCCCTTCCAGGCGGGGATGTTTTTTTCGCCGAACAAACTCCGCAGTGTCTTCAGGTGCTCTTTGGCCCACGTGTCGACTTCGGCCAAGCGGGTTGTCGAGACGTTGCCATACACGATGAACTCGTCGCTCTCGGCCAACTCCGGCATCTCCGACTTCATCACATTCTGCCACTGGTCCTTGGTCCGTTGCATACGGAACTCGGCAAATTCCTTCGGCGTGAACTTCGCCAGCCTCTCGTTGAGAATCTGTTCCGGAGTTGGAACCAGAATGCGAATTGCTTCCTTGATTTCTTTGCCGTCGTACTTGGCCCCTTCCAGAATCCAGGTCTTCAAGTCTTCGGCGTTCTCCCGCTTCAACAACGCCTGACCGGGGGGCATTTTGATCGGGTCCTGCAGACCGACAAGCTGATACAAACGGCTTTCCTCCGGCTTGCCGGGAACGATGACCGGGCCGCTCTCTCCCCCCCGCATCAGGTGTCCCGTTTTGTCCAGGTGGATCCCGCTGCGAGGATTGTTCGGGCCGTGGCAGCCAATGCACGTTTCCAACATCCAGGGGGCGATGTCCTTCTTGAACGAGACTTTCTCGGTTCCGTCCGCCATCGCGACCTTCACCGGCGGAAGCTCCGGCTTCTTCTCTTCGAGGCTGGCACCAATGGCGGCTGTTTCGTCCTCACCATCAAACTTGGCCCCCTGCGTGATCCACAGCGCGATCAATTCGATTTCTTCTCGTTCGAGCGCCTCGCCGCCGCGCGGCATGCGTCGCATCGGATTGGGATCGACCAGCTTCGCGATGATCAGGCTGCGCAACGGCACACCAATCAGAAGCAGCGGGCCGGTCTGCCCTCCCCGCTTCATCCCAGCAAAGGTGTCCAACCGAAGTCCCCCCCGGGCATCTTCACCGTGACACTGCAGGCACTTCTCTTTGAGGATCGGCGCGATTTCTTTTTCGAAGCTGACACCGGTGTTGGCCCCCTTGGGCATGTCGGCATTGCGGCGGAGGGTGAGCGCTTTGCGGCGAAGTGCAATCAGCCGATTCACACCAGTGAGAATTCTGTTATCGGGTTCCAGGCCGGCCTCCTTCGCAAACTTGGCCAGATTCTCTTCGGCCTGCTTGATTCCGGCTTCGGCTTCGTCAAGTTCCTTCTTGCGAATCTGCGTATTCACGTCGTCGAGCGATTCACGAATTTCGGACAGCTCTTTCAACTGCTCGCGCGAGAGACGCACTGTCTGGCCGACAACCGACTGAGGGAATCCGATCCCGACAACGCAGGCCGCCAGAAACAGCCCGAGACCAATTCTGGACGACACGGCGCAAACGCGGGTTCGGTGGCCGCTGTTCCGGAAACAGATGGTCGGAAAACCGAGTTTCGAAAGGACCAACGCGTGCAGATGTGCGGCGAACGGCCCGAATCGGAAAGTGTTCATAAAAAGCCTTCTCGCAATCCAAGTCTGCCCGGCTGTGAACGGTTGCTCGACAGCTGGAGTTCAGTTCGAATATCGAGTATATCGCGCCCCCCAAACACAGGAACACCCCCCTGCCCGTCTTCCCTGCCAAGATCCCGCGAACATCCGACAAGCGGCTGATCCTTCGGAGTTGACAAATGAGACCAAGAACGCGAAGGATGACAGCAGACTCGTGGCGAGAACTCCTCCGTCGGATGCAATGCCTTCCAATGATCCTCGCATGGGAAAATCCGTGATCCTGCCGCCCAATGTCATCGCCAAGCGCGAACAACTGCTGCAATTCCTGTCGCAATGCGATCGTCTCGTTGTCGCGTTCTCCGGAGGCGTGGATAGTGCCGTCGTGGCCCAGGCGGCCTTCGTGGCCCGTGGCGAGAACGCTGTCGCCGTCACCGCGGTCAGTCCCAGCCTCGCCAGCGGCGAAGCGGATGCCGCCGCCGAGATCGCCCGTCAGATCGGGATCAGCCATCGTTTTATTCAAACATCCGAGATGGCCGACCCCAACTACGTCCGCAATGCGGGAGATCGCTGTTACTACTGTAAGCAGGAGCTCTACTCGTCGCTGGACGATCTCTACCGCGACAGTCTGGCGACGGGCGGAGTCGTGGTGAACGGTGCCAACACCGACGATCTGGGAGACCACCGCCCGGGGATGCAGGCGGCGAAAAAGTTCGATGTGCGAAGCCCATTGATCGAGGCGAGTCTCTCGAAAGATGAGGTCCGGCTGCTGGCGAAAGACTGGAATCTGCCCGTCTGGGATAAACCCGCCAGCCCCTGTCTGTCCAGTCGCGTGGCTTACGGGCTCGAAGTGACGACCGAACGTCTCGCCCGGATTGATAAGGCCGAGCGGTACCTTCGCGAAAAATTGCAAATCCGCGAACTGCGAGTCCGGCACGAGGCGAACGACCTCGCCCGCATCGAACTGCCGATCGAGTCGCTTTCACTACTCGCCCACGCGGAGGATCGCGCGGACGTTGTCCGGGTGTTGCGAGATTTCGGCTTCCGTTTCGTCACAATCGATCTGGCAGGTTTTCGCTCGGGCAGTTTGAACGAGGCTCTCCCCACGGTCGAGCTGACCATCGCCGCCAAATCACAGTCAACGTGAGATTGAGTGCCCGAAACACACACACACAGTGACACAGTGCCCGAAACACACAGTGACACTGAGAAAAAACGAGCCGCTGTCAACAAACGACGGAACCTGGGGGACTGCAGGTCTCGGCCAGACGTGGGGGCTGACGCCCCTTTACTCTCCTACAGATCGTCCATGTCGATCAGGTCGAGCATCTCGTCACCGCGACTGCGAGTGTTGGGCGGGCGCTGGAGCGCCGAGAGAACAAACAGGTTGCGAACCTCGTCGACTGCGACGTCGTCAAACCAGCGGACCATGGCTTCGCCGAACTGATTCATCAGTTTGGTGACAACCACGATTTGTCCCTCCGACTTCAGAACCCGGCGTGCCAGCCGCAGGTGGGCCAGGCCGACGCGATTCCCCTGCGTCTCGGGCGGCATCGAGAGAACGAAGTCGAACGGCTGATCGCTGTGAAAGTCGGTACAGGTCGTCTGCTCAATGGTGATGTTCGTCACACCATTCCGTTCGACGGCCTCATTCAGGCAGTCGATCGCCCGGCAGTTGGTGTCGATCACGTGATACGCACAGTTCGGATTGCGGCCAGCCAATCCAATGGCCGTCGCGCCGGAGGCAGCGCCGATTTGCAGGTAGCGGTGTCCATCTTCGGGGACCGGAAGCAGATCGAGCAGAGCCCGTTCCGCCGGGAGGATCATCCGATGGCCATCCATCCCTGGTCGCGTGGTGACTCGCCGGAGATCGTCTCCGTCCCGAAAGACCAGTTCGCAGCGGTAGTCTTTCTGCTTCTTCAACGGACCGGCCTTGGTACCGCGATACAGAATCCGCCGGCGGCTGACTTGCCGAGTCACCTTGGGGAAGAGTTGCTGTAACTCCGCATGCAGCCAGCGGTCATCACGCGCTTCATGCGCGACGGCAAGAGCCCCCCCTGCCCTGAGAACGCCATGTCCTTGTCGAAGAATCTCGCGGTAGAATTCGGCATCTCGCCCACCCGGAACTGGAAAGGCACACAGATCGAATTCGCCTTCAGGCAAGTCCGCCGAGCAGACGATCTGCAGCCGGCTGCTCATGTCGTCCCCTTCGTCGGCGACGGCCGCCTCGGCGGCAGCGGCATCAGCACGATCGACAAACCAGCAGACGACCCGAGCCTCGGTGTGATGTCGCAGGTATTCGCGTGCAAATAACCCAGCCGCCAGCGACTTGCAGAGAACTCGGTTTCCGGAAAGCACGTTGATGGAGTCAATCAAATGCTGTTCGGCCGCCGGAACAACGGGTGTCTGCGCGGCGTCAGTTTTGCGGGGCATCGGAGCGTTCGCTTTTCAAATCACAGGACGCGGCAGATGAAACACTTCAGATAGTTGGATTCGGGGCAGTGAGCCGAAATGGGATGGTCGGCGGCGTGCCCCCGCTGCTCGAGAATCTGGATCGAGCGACGCGTCCGCATGCCAACACTGCCCAGCATCTCGGCGAATTGATCACGGCTGACATGCCCACTGCAACTGCACGAAATCAGCAACCCTCCCGGCGGAATCAGTTCGACCGCCAACCGGTTCAGGCTGTGATAGCCTTTAATCGCCTGCGCCACGCCGCTGCGATGCCGAGCCAGTTTTGGCGGATCAAGAATCACTGCCTCAAATTGCCGACCTTCCGACTGCAACCGCTCCAACGCCTGGTAGACGTTCTCCCGCTGAAATTCGATGCGACTACCCAGACCATTGAGTTCTGCATTGTTGCGGGCCAGATCCAATGCCGGCTCCGACGAATCGATCGCCAGCACATTGGCGGCATTGCCCCGCCGCAACGCCGTTAATCCGAACCCGCCGCTGTAGCAGAATGCGTCGAGGACCCGCAGGCCGTCGAGATATCGGCTGACGGC
>CALJUK010000279.1 GCA_937975745.1 uncultured Planctomycetaceae bacterium
GTGTCGTTCGCCACGATAATGTCAATCCGCCCGTCGCGGTTCACATCTCGAAATGTCACACCGAGCGACTTGCCGAGCGCTTCGCCGGTTGCTGGCTGGGAAATTCGCAGTCCAGCCGATTCGGAGATTTCGCGAAAATGCCCCTCCCCGTCGTTCTGGTACAGGTACGAGTACGTTCCCGGGAAGGCTTGCGGACGACCGTAGGCCCGTTCGCCATCAATCAAGCGGAAGTCTTGCGAGAGGTCGAACTCGCGGCTCCAGGCGAGATAGTTGCAGACGAACAAGTCGAGATCGCCATCGTTGTCGAAATCGAACCAACCGCAACTTGTGCTCCAGGCGTCGTCGGCTCCTCCGGTCTGGCTCTCTTCGGTTACGTCGACGAACTTGCGGCCGTCGTTTTTCAAAAGGACGTTGCGACCCAACGCGGACACAAACAGGTCGACATTTCCATCATTGTCATAGTCTCCGACGGCGGCTCCCATTCCGTAAACCGTGACGTTCAAACCCCACTCGTCGGTAGCATCACGGAAGATTCCCTGGCCATCATTCAGGTAAAGAACAAGCCGGTCTGTTGCGACCGGCGGGTTGTCAGCAGTCGCCCAGTGTTGCGAGTTCACCAGAATCAAATCCTGATCGCCATCGTTGTCGACGTCCATAAAAGCACATCCGCCCCCCATGGTTTCAGGGAGAAGCTTGTTGCCCACGGCACCGTTCTCGTGCACGAAAAGTGTTCCCCCGGCCTGGGTCACATCGGTGAAGCGAATCGTGGGAAGTTCGACCGGGACGGATTCACGCAAGGCGGGAAGACCGACCTCTTGCTCGACCGTCGGAACGGGCTGCGGCTTGCGATTCAGTATAACCACGGCCAGAACGATGACGGCACAGATTGCGAACGCTGCGACCGACCCGCGAAATGCCTGACCGATGATCTGATCGTTCTGCTCGTGTTCGACATCGGCAGTCATCGTGGGTGTTTCATCCGAAGGTTTATTGGCCATTTCCGGCGTCCTGGAGTTCGAGTCGATCGCGCGAGAGACCTTCGGCCGAGGCGACGCCTGGTCCTCCCGGTGGGCCGAGGGGATAGATCGTATTGGGTTCGGCGGCCAGGTTGACGGCCGGATATTTCAAGCGGGCAGCACGGACCGCACGGCCGGCTGCGGTGTCGTCAGTTTTGTAGCGAAGATGCGCCTCGCGAT
>CALJUK010000280.1 GCA_937975745.1 uncultured Planctomycetaceae bacterium
CAGAGGGCGCCGAAACGGGTTCGACTGCGCGGCGTTCTGAATGTGGTCTTGGCTTCGGGTGAAGACGCGAGCTGTGACATGTGTGCGGTATCTGTTCCCACACCGATATGCTCGGTCCCGAACTTCTTGGCTGCGTAGTCGATGTGGTCGAGAAGTTCGACCATTCCTCCCTGCCCACCGACGAACGAGGAAATCCAGCAGAGACCGATCAAGCCGCCCGTGTCGCAGATGGCCGCGATTACCTCGTCTGGCTTGGCCCGAATGTGATGCCGCACCGCATCGCAGACAGTGTGGCTGGCGACCATTGGCTTTGAAGACGCCTTGGCCGCCTCGAGGCTGGTTTGCCAACCGCTGTGAGCCACGTCGACAATGACGCCCACGCGATTCATCTCTTCAATCGCCATCCGGCCGAAGTCGCTAATCCCGCCGTTAGCCGGCTCGGCACACCCATCCCCAAGCATGTTCCGACGGTTATACGTCAGGTGCATCATCCGGATGCCCAACTGATAGAAGATGCGGATATAACCGAGTTCTTCTTGCGCACTGTTCCAGAGCTGCGGCAGTGGAACACCATTGCCGGTCAGATACAGGCAGTTGCGACCGGCTTGTTTGGCCGCTTCGACATCTTCCGGACGTGTGGCCCGGACCAGCGTGTCCCGCAGATTGTCGGTCAGGTAGGTGAAGCGCGCCAGCCGCTTCAGGAGTCGCGGAATGTCCTGACCTTCTTCGCCCGAGTTCTGGAAGATACAAGTCACTCCGGCACAGCGAAACGCCTCGCGGAATTCGTCAGCTTCGGCCGGACTGTGTGCAGCCCGCGTCATCGACATTTCTTCACGCAGATCCTGCAGTTCGGCGATTGAGGCACCTTCGCTGGCCAATTTGTCGAAGGCGGCCCCGTCAATCGCGGCGCGGGGCGCGAATCCATAGGTGTCGAAGACGACCGAGTCGTGATGGAGTGTCAGGCCCCGGTCAAGTTCCGCACGTGTTGGCTTGAGAACTGCCAAAGCCGCATCTCGGCCGGCAATAATTTTCGGGTTTTGCGTCACCAGCAGGGGATGTCGATCGACACGGAAGGGTTCGCTTTCGGCGGGCTTCGTCTCCTGGGAGGCTGCTGGCCGGGCCGAGGGCGCCGTCGCGAGTAGGCCAGTCCCACCGACTGTGGTTGCTCGCAGAAAACTTCGTCGGGTGAATTCTTCGTCACGTCGGGCACTCATGGGTTGCATCCTCGTTGCGGTCGTATACCGGTCCCGGTCACCTTACGTCGTTTATATTATCTGGTCAGAATCATTTGGTCAGCTTCCAGCCATCCACCGAGACGCTCAGTCCGGTGTGTCCTTTGTAACGGTCGTAGGTGGCCTCCATCTCTTCGATGGAATCAAAGTAGCCAACCAGGAACGCAGCGCTGAACGACTCGCCTGCCTTGATCGGCCTTCCGCCAAACTCTTCGATCATGCAGACGTAACCGCGCTGATGGCACCAGGCCTCGGAAACGACACCCGGTTCGAGCGTCATGCCGGCCAGCCACGGCCCCAATTGCCCCGTGTCAGGATTACGCAGCCGATACGCCCGGATGAATCGCTCGGGAATCTTCGCATCGTTCCGCTGGTACAGGAATTTCTCGTCGGGAGCGAATGACTCGGAAAACGCTGACGCGGGAATCTTGCCGTGGTAACTCAAATAGACGGATTCAAACGAGTCACCGTTTTTGTGGCGAATGTGGCCCGGCATATCCAGTCGCAGGAACATCGCGTCGCTGTCGTTAATGGCGTCGATCCGGTCCATCGAGATGAAGAATCGCTCTCCCTCGGGAAAGACGATCCACTGCGTCCACTGCGAGCCGGCCATCTTGCCGGGGGCTGCGGTCTGATATTGAAACTGCTGCCGGACGGCGACGAAGTCTTCCCCCAGAATTAGCCGGGGCGACATCACGCCAGCCCGGGTGCAGATTTGCGGTCCTTCGATCGAACGCTTGGCCGTATTGCCGTGGTAGGCGTTACCAAACTGATAGACCAGTTCTTTGTCGAGCTGGTCTCGATACGCCAGGTCACTGCCGGGCTCCATGATCCAATCGACAATGTCCAGCCCGAAACCAGCATCGCGGAAGCCAGTTTTTCGATCGACCAACGACTGCCGCATAATTCCCGTCACATAACCCTGTTTATTGATGGCGGCCTGCAATGTCGGCGTTTCGATCCGTAACGTTTCGCTACCGTCCAGAATCGTAACATCGTCGTCGGCGGCGATTCGAGTGTTCTCGCTCAACCAGCCGGCAGACAGCAATGCGGTGACGCATAGCGCGCGGACCGAGAACAAATGTCGGTACGACGAGGTACATCTCATTGCAACTCCCCCTTTGCTTTATGATGCTACAGAACACTCGCTGAAGGTCACAAGACTGTTGTTCCGTCAATGGCTGGTTCTTACGCGGCGATGCCGAACGTCAGCGGCCAGCGAGCCACGGAAGTCGAGAGTCACGGCGAGACTCAACGCCTGAGATGGCACTATGGCAAACGGTGCGCAGCCAAACAACCGGGGACGGCCCCCAACGGTTTCATGGGAGGGAGATACAGCATGCCTGAAAAATACAGAGTGGCGATCTTCGGTCGATCGGGAAAGGGGAACTACGGCCACTCGATCGACACGGACTGGTTGCAACTCTCCAACTGCGAGGTTGTCGCTGTCTGTGACGAAAACAGACAGGGCCGCGAGGCAGCCGCCCGGAGGCTGTATACCAAGACCATGTACACAGACTATCGACAGATGCTCGACGAAACAAAGCCCGACATCGTGGCGATCTGTCCTCGTTGGATCGACATGCATGCGGAAGTCGCGATCGCAGCGGCTGAGCGAGGCATCCATATCCTGACGGAGAAGCCCTTCTGCCGCACTCCCGCTGAAGCAGACGCCATCATCGCCGCGTGCGAGATGCGGCACATCCGGTTGGCCATCGCCCACATGACGCATTACAGCCCAATCCTGGCCACTGTCCGAAAACTGATCCGGGACGGTGCCATCGGCAATGTGCTCGAACTGCGGGCTCGCGGAAAAGAAGACCACCGTGGAGGGGGCGAGGACCTGTGGGTGCTCGGTTCCCACCTGCTGGACCTGATTCTGGCGCTCGGCTATACGCCCGAATGGGTCTTCGGCGATCTGTTGCAGGACGGTCGTCCGGTGACAAAAGACGACGTTCGCGAAGGTCCTGAAGGGCTGGGCCCGCTGGCCGGAAATCAACTCCGGGCGGTCTACGGTCTCAAGGGGGGAATCACCGCGACGTTCCAGTCGTACCAGAATCAGGGGCATTCCCCCGGCCGATACGCGTTACAGATTTACGGCTCGGAAGGAATCATGGAGATTTCCGAGGGAGCCCTGGCCCCAACGTACATCCTGCAGGACCCGACGTGGTGTCCCGCCCGCAGTGGTGCCCAGTGGAAGCGGGTTTCGACGGCAGGAATTGACCGGCCCGAGACACTCAAAGATGCAAGATACGACTTCCGCAACGTGGTGACGATTGAGGAACTACTGTCGGCGATTGAGAACCAGCGAGCTCCGCTCTTTAGAATGTACGAACGACGCATAGTGGTGATGATGACCACCGGCATCTTCGAGTCGTACCGAATCGGCGGCAGGGTCTCTTTTCCGCTCTCCGTTCGCGACAATCCGTTGATTCGGTTATCCTAGAGGTGTTTCGCAATCACCCGCGGAATGTGAATTCGCACTGACTTCAATTCCTACCGAGGAGCCAGCGAATGTCTCGTAGCTTCACTCGGTCGGCCTTCGGCCGCCGTGACTTTCTGAAGGCCTCTGCAGCTGGTGTTGCGGCGGTTTCGTTCCCCAATCTCCGCGCATCGGCCGAAAGCCCCAACGAACAAATCGGTATTGGACTGATCGGAGCCGGCGGGCGTGGGGCCGGGCTGGCCGGCGGCTTCCATCAGCTGCCTGGGGCACGCATCGTTGTGGTCGCCGACCCCGATGAAAAGCGGTCCGGTGGTACGGCGGCAAAGTACCAGGCCAAAGCCTACCGTGACATGCGCCAGCTGCTTGAAGACCCGGCCGTCGACGCAGTCGTGATTGCGACCTGCAATCATTGGCATTGCCTGGCGGCTATCTGGGCGATGCAGGCTGGGAAGGACGTTTACGTCGAGAAACCGTTGTCGCACTCGCAATGGGAAGGTCGGCAGGTCGTCAATGCGGTCGCCGTTGAGCCGGACCTCGCCGACGTCCGGA
>CALJUK010000281.1 GCA_937975745.1 uncultured Planctomycetaceae bacterium
GAAGTCAGGCACTCGGCTGGCTCACTCTAAACTCGATCAACGTCCCGCGATCCGGACAGGCCGTCATGACTCGCTCTACGACGTTCGTCTCCATCTACGAGAGATCTCCCTTGGTAATCCGCAGCACTTCTTCAATGCTGGTCCGGCCCTCCTGGACCATCCGCCAACCACACTGCCGCAACGTCAACATTCCTTGCTGAATGGCGTACTCTCGAATCTGGCTGGTGTCCGCATGCTGCACGCACATTCTGCGGAGCGTGTTGTCGGTGCGGAAGAGTTCATACACGCCTGTCCGGCCGGAAAAACCCGTGCCACGGCATTCGCGACAACCGACCGGACGGCAGAGTATCGCGTGCTCCGGCTGCGGGAAGTCAGGGGGAAGTTGCGAGGCTGTGAGAGTGACGCGTTCCTTGCAATGGTCACATAGCAGTCGGACCAGCCGTTGTGCCAAGACTCCCTCGACCGTACTTGAGACCAGATACGGCTCGACCCCCATGTCGATCAGCCGTGTGAAGGCGCCCGGGGCGTCGTTGGTGTGGAGTGTGCTGAAGACGAGGTGGCCTGTGAGGGATGCCTGGATTGCGCTTTGTGCTGTTTCTCCGTCGCGGATTTCGCCGATCAGAATCACATCAGGGTCATGCCGGAGGATGCTCCGGAGGCCAGCGGCAAACGTCATTCCGATCCGCGATTGGACCTGAATTTGACTGATGCCTGTGGTGTGGTATTCGACAGGATCCTCGATCGTGATGATCTTGGTGGTCGGACTTTTGATTTCGTTGAGGGCTCCATACAGCGTCGTCGTCTTACCCGAGCCGGTGGGACCTGTGACCAGCACGATCCCGTGTGGCATGGTGATCAGCTCGCGGAACGGCTGTTCGATATCCGCGGGCATTCCCGCTGAGGCCAGGCTGAACACCATCCGTGATTTGTCGAGCAAACGGAGGACAATGCCTTCGCCGTACAGCATCGGAATGACCGAGACGCGGACGTCGATCTCGCGACTCTGGATCTTAAGTGTGATGCGACCATCTTGCGGAAGGCGCTTCTCTGCGATGTTCAACCGGGCCATGATCTTCAAACGGGTGATGATGGCCGACACAAACTGGTGAATTTCCGGCGGAACAGGCTGGACCTGCAGTAGACCGTCGACGCGGAAACGGACGGTCAGACCGTTTTCGTGGGGTTCGATGTGGACGTCGCTGGCTCGCTGGTTGAGTGCTTCCAGGAGCAATTCGTTGACTAGTCGAATCACCGAGGCGGCCTGCGCCTCGTCGGCGAGTTGGCCCACTTCGGGCGAGAGTCCTTCGAGCAGCTCGACATTCTCGTTGGACGACCGGGCGACCAGTTCGTTGACCGTATCGGCTCCGACACCCAGGCACTGTTTGATCAGGCTGACCACATCATCCCGGCGGGCCAGGACAGGTCGAAGTTGGAATCCTGTGATCGAGCTGAGTTCGTCGAGCGCTTCGAGATCGAAGGGGTCATTCGTTGCGACCTGGATGATGCCGTTGTTGTCTTGCAACGGTAAGAGTGAATGGCGAAAGAGAGCCGCCGCCGGAAACTGGGCGAGCAAGTCGCGATCGACTTGAACTTCCTTCAGCTCGATAAACTGCAGACCGAGTTCAGCGGCCAAAGTCCGGAGCGCGTCCTCTTCGCTGACCAGACCGGCGTCGACCAATGCCTGATCGATGCGCTTGCCGCGCGTCTCTGATGCGACAGCACGCACTTCGGCGGGGCTGACAAGCCCCTGATCAACAAGTAACTCGCCGATGTCCATCAAAAGTCCTTCTCAACGCCATTTCAGTTTGTGACGATCGCTTGGAGTGCGCAACGCCGCGGTTGCGGGACCGCCGACGCTCGGTGTTCGAAGTGACAAACGAGCCGTCGCGGAACATCCCGTCTGACAATCCCTGTTTCATTCCGGACGAATGTGTTTCCCGGACACGTCTCCGCCGAGCGACTGGGTGAAGCGTCGACTCGTCAGGACGAACCCGTTCAGCGCGGACTTCCTATTCCCGACCACCCCGCCGGCCACGCGACGAACCACCGTCATCTCCGCGGCGACCGAACGGTGAACCAAACGATGGTCGGTCACTGCCTCCCGATGGTCCGCCTCCCCCCTGCCTGAACTGTTCTCGCATCTGCATAAACGAACGAATGCGTTCCATCCGCTCCTGATCGGCATCCGACAAGCCGGACGGATTATTGACGCTGCGGTTACGGTCGTCCGTGTTCAATGGACTGGTGCGCGAGTTGGTGGTGGAGGCCGTCGTGCTGACGGTGACCTGCGGGAACAATGACGTCAGTGCCTGCTGCACCGCTGCGGAATTTGCGTTTTCGATGTTTACGACGCGAACGGTTCGCTGCGCTTCGTGTGCCGCGTCGTCCAGAGTTTGCACCAGGGTTTCGATCTCGCGGAAGAGGGAATCGCTCGCCGAAACGACGAGTTGGCTCGTCCGCTCGTCGACTCCCAGCGTCAATGTGACCGGGGCTGCCGGAGGTTGAGGAGTGTTGTTTCCGCCAGAGAACATGGTCGCAAAAGGATTTCCACCCGAGTTGCTGCCTCGGTTGCGGCGGTCATTCGGCGCGGGGTTCAGCAGATCCTGGTAGACGTCCCGGACAACGGCGGCGACATCGTTAACATCGCTGTATCGGACGGGAATCAGGCGTGGAACCCGCTCACGTACCGAATTGGGGAGTTCATCCGCGTCGAGGACCTGCAAGAGATTCTCGACATCCCGGACCTGTTCGCGTGGGCCGGAGACAAACAACGAGTTCGTGCGTGTTTCCGGAATGATCCGCAGCGACTGACTCGCTTGCAGGGAGCCCAAGCCGGTGATTGTGTCCATCATGCCGACGTTTGGCAGCATTTCGCCCAGCAGCGTGGCCGTTGCGGTCGCTTCGGCGGCCTTCAAATAGAAGACAGACCAGGTTGTGCGGGCCGGCATCGACTGTGTCAGTCGATCGATCAGCGACGAGAGTCTGTCCAGCGCTTCCAAATCGTCGGAAATAATCGTCAGGCCATCGGGACCCACGCTAAGTAGGATGGGCGGGGCTGGCTTTGGCTGCTCATCGGTTTTGTGGCCGGCTTGTTCGCGAGGTGTCTCTTGCAACGGTGTGGTCGGCTGCGACTCGTCTGTGGTGGGTGTGGCTTCCGTCCGCTGGCTCGCGTTCAGGACAATAGCCCTTGCCACTGGTCGGTCTTGCGGTCGAACGTTCAATTGCGTCTGCGGATCACTTGAGGAGGGTGGAGCATTGCCGCGCGGAGGAGCCTCCTCCGGTTGTCGGGGCTGGCGTCCAGCGTCGTCGGGTGAAATGATTCGGATCGGGTTGGCGTTTCGAGCCGACCAGAGTTGCTGAATCAATTCCGCAATGCGCTGCGGGTCCTGTCCACCCAGCGGGATTGTCCGAACGGGACCGGTGTCCTGTGCGGCGAATTGCGAGACACCGTCGTCGACTTGTCCCAGCAGAGTACGGATCTGGCCGATCTGCAGGGCGGAACCCCGTACGATCAGCTCGCGGCCGTTGGGAC
>CALJUK010000282.1 GCA_937975745.1 uncultured Planctomycetaceae bacterium
GATTGTGAGCCGACATGAATAATGACAATGTGATGCCAACTGTTCGTTGCGACAGACTGTTTCGCCGAGACTTCGATCGCATTGACACCCCAGCGATTGACGAGATTGACAGTCAGTGTGCCCTTGCTGAACAGAATCTCGATTCCGCGGCGATTGCCAGTCGGTTCGATCAACGAGAGTGGGCAACTCAGCGGGCCATCGGGTCGGAACCAGAATCCAATGGTCCAAGGCTGGTCGGCATCGAAGTCGGCAAGGGTTGCCTCCCCATGTCTGGTGGCGTCGCATCGGGCCGCTTGTGCGCGCACGACGGCTTCAAACAACAACGGCGTCCCCTGCGGTGTGACAGCCGATCCCAGGTTTCCGTCGAAACTCTCGTGTAGCCGAAGCGACGCAGGCGAATCGGCGAGGACGGGATTCGAGGGGGGAGCGAACGTTGCAGTGGCAAGCAGGTCGGTGATTTGCTGGCGAATTGGCCGGAACGCTTCTTCGGCGGACCGCGACTCGGCAGTCAGTTGCGCAAGACGCTGCGATTGCTCTTCGGTCGGGACTTCGATGAGTGGCGGCGGGTTGTCGTTTGTGATCAGCCCGGTTTCCGGCAGGTTGTTGAAGAAGGCGAACACCTGGAAGAACTCTCGCTGCGAGATGGGATCAAACTTGTGGTCATGGCATTGTGCGCAGCCGGCCGTTATTCCCAGCCAGGTTGTCATCGTGGTGTCGACACGGTCGACGACGTATTCGACACGGAATTCTTCCGCAATAATGCCGGTCTCGTTGTTGGCAATGTGGTTTCGATTGAAGCCCGTTGCCACAATTTGCGGAACGGTTGGTGAGGGGAGCAGATCCCCGGCCAACTGCTCGATCGTGAATTGATCGTAGGGGAGATTGTTGTTGAACGCGTTAATGACCCAGTCCCGCCACAGCCACATTTCGCGCGGCTTGTCGCCGAAGTAGCCGTTGGTGTCGGCATAACGCGCGGCATCCAGCCAGGCAACGGCTAAGTGTTCGCCGAAGCGTTTCGACTGCAGGAGTCTGTCAACGACACGCTCGTAGCAAGCGTTGGGGTCGGCATTGGGACGGTTCAAGTCGGCACGGAAGTCGGCCAACTCGTCGAGCGTCGGCGGAAGCCCTGTCAGGTCGAGCGTGACGCGTCGCAACAGTCTTTCCGGTGAAGCCTCGGGGGAGAGCTTCAGAAGACGTTCCTGCAAACTCGCAGCGACAAACGCATCAATCGGATTCGAGAAATCCTGTTCCACCGGGATCGGCTGTTTGTGCAGCGGCATGAAGGCCCAGTGTTGTTCGTACGTTGCCCCTTCGGCAATCCAGCGGCGGAGAGTCTCCTTTTGCTCAGCCGTCAAACGCTTGCCCGTATCGGGAGGGGGCATCAGCGTGTCGGCGTCGGTCGAGGTGATCCGGTGGATCAGTTCGCTGGCATCCGGATCGCCCGGAACGAGAACACGAACTCCATTCCGTTCCGTGAGGGGGGATTCCCGTTGATCCAGCCTTAAGTCGGCCTCTCGCGAACCCTTGTCGAAACCATGGCAAGCGAAGCAGTTCTCCGACAGGATCGGTAGAACATCGCGATTGAAGCGGACCGCGTCGCGTGTTGGCGTTGCCGCTGACAGGATTCCGATCGGCAGCAGGGCCAGTGCGGCGCAGACTGAGATCGGCTTGCATCGCATTCGCAATTTCGTGGGCAAGGGCATGCGGTTTACTTCTTCTCGTCGAACCATTCGGCCGGTACCGAGAGCGACCAGACTTCGTTGCTGAGCGGTTGCGCGTGTCCGCCCGCGAGCCAGATTTTGTTCTGAAAGACGAAAGCCGAGTGCTCGTGCCGTTCCTTCCAGATGACGTCTGATTTCAGCTGTTGCCAGTCCCGTCCGTTACTCGAATACCACACGTCTCCCCAGTTGCGGGAAGGCCCGTTCGACCATCCTCCCAACACCCACATCCGATCGCGATAGGTGACTGCGGAGAACCACAGCCGGGCATGCCAGGGGGCATCGCCCGTCACTTCTTCCCAATGGACGCCATCTTTGGACATCCAGACGTCGTTGAACGCCTTGTACTCCGGGACATAGTTCCCACCCCCCATCACGTAGATGCGGTCATTGAGGACGACCGCCTGGTGATAGGCTCGCGGCGACCAGCCGGCATCGGCCGTTTCCTGCTTCCAATGTTTGCCGTCAGTGGACGACCAAACGTCATTTTTCAAGCTCTGGGCATCACCGAAGTAGTAGTTCTCCGTCCCACCGATGATCCACATCTTGTTTTGGAAGACGACTAGGCCGCTGGCCAGTCGCGGTGTCCATTCTGCGGCCGCGGTGGCCCGTTCCCACTTCTTGCCATCAGTCGACGACCAGACCTCGTTGCCGGCGGAGTGGCCGGGAAGCCGGCCGTTGTACCAGCCTCCCATGAACCACATTCGGCCGTCATACGTGACCGACATGGAAAGGTCGCTGTGCTTCCAGGGGGCCGATTGTTCGACCAGGGTCCAGTTCTTCCCGTCGGCCGAACTCCAGACATCGCGGGGCGGTGCGTCGTACGAGTTGAACCACCCGCCGAAGATCCACAGCTGATCATTAAAGGCGACTTCCCCTTGAGAGTCCCGGGCTTGCCAGCCGGCCTTGTCGGTGACTTTCACCCAGTTGGGCGCGGGCTTTTCGGCGAACACGGGTGCCATCGGAATCAGAACCAATGCCGCCAACAGCCAGTAGCTTCTCATCGGCAATCCACTTTCTTGTTGATGACTCTCGGTCGAGTACGGCGGGGGTGATGGATCCTACTCGCGGACTTGTTTGACCAGCTTGTGGACGGTCGCTGCGATGCGGTCCTCGATATCACCCGACCAGCGATACGCCGGCCGACCATATTCGTAAAGGCGACTTCCCCCCTCGTAGCCCCCTTCTTCCCAAACACGACGGGACGGGATGTATGAGATCATGTCGTCGGAGTAGCCACAAACCCAGCTTCCCGGGCCGAATTCGGATTTGAATCGCAACGCATAGTCTACCACGGTCTCGGCTCCCATGCCGATGACAAGCATTTCGTGGCCCAACTGCCACGCATGGATGGGATACGGATACGCCGCTTCGAACGTGTCGCCGGCGTCCAGCTTCTTCAGCATTCGGACAGCCCAACGTGCGAGAATGGCGTTCTGGTTGTCGACCAGGCCCGCAAGTTCTTCCCGCGTAATCACCTTCAAGTACGGCAGGTCAACGAGCTCGAATGCCGTCTTGAGTCCGGCTGAAATTGGTTGCAGCGATTCGGTTTGTTCCAACACTTCCTCGACTGCGTCGGCCAGCATCTGGCCGTACTTCTCGCAGAGTTCGACTGTCCGCCGCGGAAGCGGATTCTGATCTCCTCCACAGGTGTTGACAAACATCGCCGTCGTGCCGGGGTAGTGTTGTTCGATTTGCAGCTGAGCGAAACCCGGGTAATCGCCACACCAGGCTTTGAAGCTGAGGGTGGTGGGATGGCAGGCATAACCGACCAGCACTGCATCGAGCTTGCCGTCCGGTCGCGTGACTGTCAGAACCGGAACAGCATGATCCACGGGGCCCTGTAGCGGAATCCCCTTTGCCAGCAGGTCCGGGACGTCTGCCTCCCGATTGTTGCGGCGATTGACGGCAAAGGTCGATTTCCCCTGACCCATTTGCAGGTTCGCCGGCGCCAATTTGGCGAGCGCATCGCCCACCAGCTTGACGGTGCGTGTGACCATCTTGTCGGTGTATTCGGCGACAAGTTGTTCCTGTTCGTCGTCGACGACGTAATAGTCGATCAGGTCGTCACCCAGTCGGGGACCACAATGATTGTGGGAGAAGGTGAACATCACCTGATGTCGCTCAAGTTGATATCTATCTTTCAATTGTGCGAAGACACGGTCGCTCATCGAGCGGGGGACACCCTGGAAGTCGCTGGTGATCAGGACAGCGCGGTGGCCGGCATTGTCTTCAATCGCCAAGGCCTTCATCCACAGTTCGTGCAACTTGCCATCGGGCGGCCGGCGACTTCCATAACCAGCCAGCCAGACCTGCGTTTCCGGCGTGATGATCTCCCGGGAAATGCCTGCTTTCCAGTCGAACTCCGCGGCATTCACAAAACTGGTCAGCGAGCAAATGGCTAAGGCAACCAGCCAATGACGTTGAAAAACACTGAAACGGATTCTCCGGAAAACGTCGATGGCTACAAACGGGAATTTCATTCCACTCTCCCAGTCATGTCACACTCAAAGGGGACGGAGAAGACAACAGTCGGTACAAATGCCGGCAATTGTTCGTGCAAGGTCTCAAGTATCGTTGGCCCATTGTTCCCAGCGCGGATAGATCACATCCTGCCAGACGACCTGACCGCAGCCGGCAATCGGAAGGGCCAGTAGCAGGCCGTAGAAGCCGGCCGCGGCTCCACCGATGAGCAGCACCGTGATGACCATCACCGGGCTCATCGACATCGATTCGCTTTGAATCCACGGCGTGACGAGGTAGTTTTCCATCGCCTGGATCCCGAAGAAACCAATGCTGGGCCAGACGAGGACTGCTAACCACGGAAAAGCGGTCGATCCCTCCGCAACAACGTCCGAGTATTTGAGCATCATCGCGATCGGGAGTCCCACGGTCGAAACCCACGGTGCGGCACCCAGGATGCCTGTCACAATTCCCAAAGCCAGCGAATACGGGACGTCAGCGATCCACCAGCAGAATGAAAATCCCGCGCACAAGAACAGCGATGCGATGACCCGGCCGCGAATGTAGTTGCCGACGACGGCATCCATCTTCTTCGCCAGGCTCCGCACTTCATCGCGATGCTTGTTCGGGACAAGGCGGAGCACGTACTGGAGATATTCATCGAATCGCCACGCGAAAAAGAAGTAGAAGATCGGCGTCAGGATGCAGCAGGCGACCACATAGGCTGTCGTGCTGAAAGCCTGGCTGAGTAGTTTCAGTCCCCTTGGGGCCTTGCCGGCCAGAGAGCCGGCGACCGGTTGCCCGTCGGTGGGAACCAGTCGCTTGAT
>CALJUK010000283.1 GCA_937975745.1 uncultured Planctomycetaceae bacterium
GTTCCAGAAGGCGCACGGTGTGAAACTTGGATTCATGTCGTTCTTCGTGAAGGCCGTTGTCGACGCCCTCAACACGCACCCACAGGTGTCGGCTCAAATCCGGGAGTCAAACCTGATCTACCCCTCGACATTCGACATCGGCGTAGCGGTCGGAGGGGGCAAAGGACTGATCGTCCCGGTGATTCGTTCCGCCGAGCGACTGAGTTTCGCCGAGATCGAACTCGCGATTGCTGACTTTGCTGAACGCGCTTCCAAGAACAAGATCGGCCTGTCCGAACTCGACGGCGGATGCTTCACGATCAGCAACGGCGGTATCTACGGTTCACTGTTGTCGACTCCGATTGTCAATCCGCCGCAAAGCGGCGTCCTGGGCATGCACGGTATCTTCGATCGCCCAGTGGCCGTCGACGGCCAGGTCGTCATCCGACCGATGATGTACATCGCGCTGACCTATGACCATCGTGTCGTGGACGGCCGCGAAGCTGTCACATTCCTCCGCCGCATCAAATCGACGATCGAAGACCCGGCACGAATGCTGCTCGAAATCTGAGTGCACTCCACCGACGGCATCGACCCATTGGATACGGAAAACCATCACCTGAAGACGCTTTTGCAGTACGCGGGAACTTATGAGCCACTTTGATTTGGCCGTCATCGGCGGCGGACCGGGCGGATACATCGCAGCGATTCGGGCGGCCCAACTGGGAATGAACGTCGCGTGCATCGAACGCGAACCGCAACTCGGCGGGACTTGTCTGCGGGTGGGGTGTATTCCCAGCAAGGCATTGCTCGAATCGTCGGCAATCTACGACGATTTGAATCGAGCTGCGTTCACTGCCCGGGGAATCAAGACCAAGGGGGTCGAGCTTGATCTGCCGACAATGCACGCCAACAAGTCGCAAACGGTTGACACCCTGGCCAATGGGATCGAGGGCCTGTTCAAGAAGAATAAGATCACTCGCCTTTCGGGCACGGCTTCATTGGGTGAACGGCAGGAGAATGGCTCCTGGAAGATTCTTCTCGAAGGCAAGACGTCCGACTCTGTCACCGCCCAGCACGTCATTCTGGCCACCGGTAGCGTTCCGTCTTCACTGCCCGGCATCGAACCGGACGGTAGCCGTGTCGTCACCAGTACCGAAGCGATCGCTTTCGACAAAGTGCCCAAGCATCTGGTCGTCGTCGGTGGGGGATACATCGGTCTTGAGTTGGGAACCGTCTGGCGTCGGCTGGGAGCCCAGGTGACCGTGTTGGAATATCTCGACCGAATTCTTCCCGGAACCGATGCCGAGATTGCCAACGAAGCCCGTAAGATTTTTCAAAAGCAGGGAATCACCTTCCAGTTGGGAGCCCGTGTCGAGGGGGTCGATACCAGTTCCAAAGGGTGTACGGTGAAGATCGCCGACGCCAAACCGATCCAATGCGACCGTGTCCTGCTGGCTGTCGGCCGCCGACCACAAACCGCCGGACTCGGACTGGAGAAGGTCGGCGTCGAGTGCGATCGTCGTGGCTTTGTCCAGGTCGATCGCCAGTACCGCACAACAGCAGACGGTGTTTACGCTGTCGGTGACGTTATTGGTGGAGCCATGCTGGCCCACAAGGCGGAAGAAGAAGGTGTCGCCTGCGTCGAGGGAATTTCCGGACGGGTCGGACACGTTAATTACGATGCAATTCCCAGTGTCTGTTATACGCATCCCGAGATTGCAGCCGTCGGTCGAACTGAGGAACAACTCAAGGACGAGGGCGTCGCCTACCGGAAGGGGCTGTTCCCCTTCGCCGCCAACAGCCGCGCCCGAGCCGTCGGTCATACTGAGGGCAAAGTCAAGATTCTCGCCGACGAGAAGAAAGACCGGATTCTCGGCGTCCATATCATCGGAACGCAGGCCGGTGAATTGATTGCGGAAGGCACGGAGGCCATTGAGTTAGGAGCAACCAGAGAAGACCTGGCCATGGTCGGTCATCCCGATCAAAAACT
>CALJUK010000284.1 GCA_937975745.1 uncultured Planctomycetaceae bacterium
GGATGACTCGGCTTCGATACTGAGTTGCACCACGCCGCTGTTGTCGGACAACTGGCTCCAGTCGTCATTCAGACGCACAAACAGCACGCCGGACGATGGGGCAGTCCAGTCGGTCTCGGCACCGAAGGAGTGAATCTCCAGCGGTGCCGTCCGCGGGGCAATCGCCGCCGACTCCACCGGGACAACGACACCAATCAGTCGGCCCAGCGGAAGGCCACCGAAGTACTCGATACTGATTCAGCGGGGACCGCTGACCCAGGGGCGAGTTGTCTCGGCAAGTTGAAACCGTCCCGTCGCGCGGATGCGATACTGACCATCTCCTGTCACGCGCAGGCCAGTCGACTGCCAGCCACGATCGGCCCGAATCTCGGTCGTTTGGGTTTCTCCACTTGGCAGCAATTTCGGCCGCGGTTCGAAGACAACAGCAGCACGCCCGACATCGAATCCCGCCTGAAGACTCTCCGCAAACAATCGCCATTCCAGGGAGAGTTCCGCGAGATCTTCGGCAAAAATCCGATCGAACGCCTCTCGGAATTCACCTTTCCCAAGGTCTTTCGCCAATTCATGAAACTTGGGAGCGTAGCGAGGATTCTGGTCGAGCAACAGACAAAACGCCCACGCATACGCGTAACCGGTGTTTCGCTGCAGATCGTTGGTATTGATTTGCCGAACCGCAGCAAGTGTCGGTATGCCGTTCGCCGCCAGATCCTGTCGAATGGTGTTGATCCGGCCATGACCGCGGAACTCGACTTCGTCGTCGGGAAGCTGACGGAACATGACCGTGCCGTCCTGACGAAAGCGGTGAGTGCCAAACAACTCTGCGATTCCTTCATGATACCAGCGTGGCGCATTCCGAATCGGAAGCGCCGCCATGTAACAATGCGTCGCCTCATGTAAAAACAGATGCCGACGGTAGTAACCCTGCTGTTGGTCGTTCATCCAGAAGGCGGTCTCCCACTGACGACCGTGCAGAAACTCAGGGACCGAATCTGTCAGCAAGCCGGCATTCTCGAACCGCTGGGAACTCCGCATCAGGTAGCCCGTAGTGCGAAATGTCTCCGGCGCGGGATCGACGGGCGGGCCAAAGTAAGCAACCAGTTCCTTGTAGAGACCGTCGACAAGGTCGGGCAGCCGGCCGGCAATCGATTCTTCAATATCCGAGTACAGCGTCATCCGTTCGCTTTGATAGCGGCGAATACGATGCTCAGCCAAGGCCTCGTTTGACATCCCGGCCGCAATGGCTTGAATTTCGGCAAACTTGCGATCCTGTTCGGCCAGCACAACATCCTGTGAAGAAGGACTCACCGGGGCAGTCAGTGCGTCGGGACTCGGCGGCCGCGAGGACGGTTCGCTCACGGCAGGACCATCTGAAATCGAACCGGGCTGCGGCGGCAAGTCGGCAGGCCCGTCAGACGTCTGCTGCGGTGATGATCGTGGCGGGGCGATGGCTGTCGTTGCGGCGTTGGGAGACGGCGCATTCGAAGTGGACGCAGATTCGCCACAACCGGCCACCCCGAGTAACACACCCGCCAGCAGGAGTCTCAGACAAGACACTCTTCGACCGGAACACAATAGCCAACCACAGCGATCCCACAGGTGGACGGGGTCGGTCGAAACCGCTTCAGACGAGGAACGAGCCATACGCGGGCCTGATGGATATCGAGTGTGTGTCACTGCCGGTCACTGATCCGGTCATCGATAGCGTAGGACATTTCTCCCTTGGACGGCAAATCCAATGGACAGTGATCCGTTGCGACGCGACTTGAAGATGGGGTACGCTGCACTCGCTCGAACAGCCTCACGGCGTCAGAATTACATCCGGAGGATGCATCATGTCGGCGTTCCGCTATTGCCTGAATTCCAGCACGATCATGCCGACCCCGCTGATGCAGAAGATCGCAATCGCCGCAGAGACGGGATACGAGGGGATTGAACTCTGGCACGACGACCTGGAGAAATACCTCCAAGAGGGGGGACAACTGCACGATGTGCGAAAAGCATTGGACGATGCCGGTCTGACCGTCCCCACAACGATTATGGTCAAGGGATGGTTCGACACGCACGGAGCGGTACATGATCGGGGCATGAGCGAATGCCGTCGCCGTTTCGAACAGGCCGCTGAGGTCGGTGCGAGACAGACGATCGCCGGACCGGCGCTCGGCATCGTCGACCTGGCGGCAGGTGCCATTCGCTACGGAGAGCTACTGG
>CALJUK010000285.1 GCA_937975745.1 uncultured Planctomycetaceae bacterium
TCGAGGAGTCCCTGCAGCTCTACTCAATCGGCCAGGAATCCGGCCAGCTTGAGAGCCGCTTTCCGGGCCGATTCTCGCATCGCCCACATGTCTTTTCCGCTGGCGGGACGCTTCCAGAGAGCCGTCACGGCCGCTCCCAGGCGAACTGTCCCGGTGGTTCCGAACAGGCTCAGAATCTCGGGCGGCAAGTGACGCGACATGTCGTCACTGATCACTCGGACGGCCATGAAGGGGACGCCACGGTCTCGGCAGACTTGCGCAACGGCCAGGCTTTCGAGGTCGACGGCGATCGCGCCGGTCTGCTCGGCGAGTTGCTGTTTCTCGTCCACTGTCCGGACAATGGCGTCGGTGTTGACGATTGGTCCCACGTGCAGACCCTTTTCCGGTTCGGCCGGGACAGAGACATCCAGCGTGAGTGACTGGCCGTGCACGTCCGAGATGGATGTGGCGACCACAATTTGCCCGACGCAAATGTCTGCGCGGAGACTTCCGGAAAACCCGACCGACAGAATCCAGGGTGGGGAATGCGCATCGAGCAGCGATTGGGTGGCCCGGCGAGCCCGAGCAAAACCGACACCCGTCTCGACGGCAGCAATGCGAATGGAATCGTACCGGCCGCCACGGAAGACGAAGTCGCCTCCCGTGTACTTGCGGACCTTTTCGCACCGCTCGATGAACGGGGCGATTTCCAATGGCAGCGCACAGACCAAGCCGATATCGGCGTGGGCCAAATCCGGACCAGCAGCCTTCGACTCGTTCATCCGATTCTCCTGCGGTCCGTCTTTCCGTCTGCGTTGGTCACAGCAGTCGTTCTCAGCTGGCGCTTTTCTGCTCGAAATCCTGCATGACGTCGATCAGCCGATCGATACCGGCTTCCGGGAACGCGTTGTAGATGCTGGCCCGCATTCCACCGACGCTGCGGTGTCCCTTCAGTCCGTCCAAACCGGCCTCTTTGGCCTGCTTGATGAAGGCGGCGTCCAGGTCGTCATTGCCCGTGACAAAAGTCACGTTCATCTGCGAACGACTGTCTTGATCGGCCGTCGGTCGGAACAACGAACTCTGATCCAAATAGGCGTACAGTTTACCGGCCTTCTGGCGATTCTTCTTTTCGACGGCTTCCAAACCACCTTGATCGCGAATCCAGCGGAACACAAGCCCCATGATGTAAATTCCGAAGGTCGGGGGCGTGTTGTACATCGAGTCGTTGGACGCGTGTGTCCGATACTGCAACATTTTCGGCAGATCGCCGTTCCCCTGTTCGACCAGATCGTCACGAATGATGACCAGCGTGACACCGGACGGGCCGAGGTTCTTCTGTGCACCAGCGTAAATCAGCCCGTATTTGTTCACGTTGACCGAGCGGGAGTAGATATCGCTGCTGGCGTCACACACTAGGAAGGCGCCCGGCGGGGGAGTTGGTTCCTTGGCGAACTGTGTGCCGTAGATCGTATTATTCGACGTGAAATGTACGTACGCGGGGTGGGTGCTGTAGTCGGTTGTCTGTGGAATGTAGCAGTAGTTGCGGTCCTCGCTGCTGCAGGCCACGTGGACGTTTCCGAACGGTGTCGCCTCGGCGACGGCTTTCTCCGACCAGGAACCGGTCACCAGGTAGTCAGCCGACCGGTCCGGCTTCAAGAAGTTCATGGGGATCATGAAGAACTGCGAACTGGCCCCACCCTGCAGAAACAGGACGCGGTAGTTGTCGGGGATTCCGCCAACAGCGCGGCAGAGAGATTCGGCCTCTTCGTAGACCTTCAGGAACGCCTTGCCCCGGTGGGAATGTTCCATGATCCCGACGCCGGTCTCTCCCAGCGACAGGAGATTCTCACGGGCTTCTTCCAGGACCGATTCGGGCAGGACTGCCGGTCCTGCGGAAAAGTTGAAGATACGCTCTGCCATCGGTTTTCTCTCCGTCAGCTGACCTTTGTCCGGTCTGTCGAGGGGGCCGATGTGTGGCGCGGTTCGGACCGGGAACGCATCGGGGTTATCACAACTTACTCGGACACAGTTTTGGGCTGGCCAGCGATTGCAGTAAAAGTGTCAGGCGGCCGATTTCTTGCGAGGGACGCTCCGCTCACCCTGAAATGAGGCTAGCCAGCCATCTCATAACGCGGACCGACTCCCGCCGTCAACTAACCACCGCCCCTGTTTGAACGCATTCCGGACAGCTGATAACGGAGGCGGACAGAGACAATACCGCGAACGCGACGCAACAATGCTGCAAACGCGACGCGGTCGCTTGAGTTCGCTGTTCCGCCGGATATGATGCAGTGTCCGACAAGTCGCCAAGACTGTACTGTAACCAACGGCAGTGGTTTCAGAACATTTCCCACAGACCCGCTGTCCCGGCGCCCCGGTTGCCGCGTTCGTGCGCTCGAACTGGATCGGTTGAACTGATGTCCGACCCGCCCGTTTGCCCCGACACACTGGCCGGTCCCAGGCCCTACCTGTTCCAACCTCCGCAGGGAGACTTGGCGATTCTGGCTGGTTCGGGCAACCCGATGCTCGCGCAGGCGGTGGCCAATCGCTTGGGAGTCACCCAGACACCATGTCGGGCTCGTATCTTCAGCGAGGGGAACGTCTTCGTCCAAATCCTGGAGAATGTTCGCGGCCGGGATACATTCATTATTCAGGGAGTCCATCATCCCGTGAATGACAACTTCATGGAGTTGTTGTTCTGGATCGACGCACTCCGCCGGGCCAGTGCCGAGCATGTCACCGCCGTCATTCCGTTTTTCAGCTACGCCAAGGGAGACAAAAAGGACGAGCCGCGGGTGTCGATCCGGGCCCGTGTCTGTGCCGACGCCATCGAGGCTGCCGGTGCCGACCGCGTCCTGACCATGG
>CALJUK010000286.1 GCA_937975745.1 uncultured Planctomycetaceae bacterium
AGGCGATTCCTTATCGGCTGCCGTTGATTCGGCTGACCAAGGCCGATTCCCTGAACTTGTACCTTCTCTGCACGGGTGCAACGGTCATCGAGAACCCGGAACAACTCGCAGAACTCAGCCGGCTTGCGCAGGGTGACCCACTGTTGCTGCTCGGTCTGGCCCGGCAGGCGATCGACCAGCAACAAATCGATCGGGCCTTGGAACTGCTGCAAGAGTACGTGGTCGCATTTCCCGAGCATGCGGCTGGTCAGGCCCGCTTGGGGCAACTGCTGCTGGAGAAAAAGAACGACGAGGCCTTTGTTCGTTGGCATGAACAGCTGCCGGAATCTGCCGATCAGCATCCTGGGATTTGGGTCGTGCGCGGCAGTTGGTCGCAAGAGCACGGCCAACCACAATCCGCCATGCGATGTTTCTGGGAAGCGATTCGAATCGATCCCAATCATGAACGGGCCAACTACCAGTTGGGGCAGTTGCTTCTCGCTGAAAACCGAGCCACCGAGGCGAACATCTTTCTCCAGCGGTCAAAGCAACTGGAAGCCCTGTTCGACGAAGTCTCCACCGCCTGGAGCAGTCACGACTACGGTGCCGCCCGGAGAGCGTCCGAACTCTGCGAGCAACTGGGGCTGGTCTGGGAGTCCTACGGCTGGGCGAGGTTGGTGGCAGAAGATGCGCCCGACCAGCGGTGGGCTCACGAGACAATGAAGCGTCTGCAGCCTCGCATTGATTCGCTGCCGTTGGAGCGGGCGATTCCTGAAAGCCATCCGACGCAGACAGTCGACTTATCTGATTTACCACTGCCTGTTGTCTCTGTGGGAAGCGACGGCGGGACGAAACAGCCCGACAATCGCAGTCTTTCATTTCGGCTGTTGAAGGGGGGAAGTCTGCCGGAAATTCGGTTCGTGGACGAGGCGGCAACGGCAGGCCTGGTCTTCGAGTATTTCGACGGCGCACCCAGAGACAGGCAAACGCGGCGGATGTACGAATTCAACGGCGGTGGCGTGGCGGTCCTCGACTTTGACAATGACGGTTGGCCCGATGTCTACCTGACGCAGGGTTGTCGCTGGCCTCCCGGTTCGCAACCACAGGAATATTCGGATCGGCTGTTTCGGAACCAAGGGGATGGCGTATTCGTCGATGTCACCGCACAGTCCGGGCTGGTCGACGAACAGTTCAGTGCCGGTGTCACAGTGGGCGACTTCGACAACGACGGCTGGCTGGACTTGTACGTTGCGAATATCGGTGGCAACCGATTCTTGAAGAACAACGGCGATGGCACGTTCAGTGATGTGACAGACGAGACCGGGACAGCTGGCAATGACTGGTCGACAAGCTGCCTGCTGGCCGACTTAAACGGCGACGCGCTTCCCGACTTGTATGTCGTAAACTATGTATCAGAGGACGACAATTTTGAGAAAATATATCCGGAGTTGTTCTCCCCGGAATTTCGCCGCTGCCCAAGATCGCCTGTATGTCAACTCAGGCGATGGGCAGTTTGCCGATGTGACCAGTGTGGCGCGAATTGAAGTTCCCGACGGTAAGGGACTGGGAATTGTGGCGGCCGACTTGACTGGATCGGGCCGGCTGAGCCTGTTCATCGCGAACGATGCGGTCCCCAATTTCTTTTTTGTGAACGAGACAGCAGAAACTGGCAGTACGCCTCATTTTTCTGAACTGGGCCTGATCTCTGGTCTGGCGATGAATGCCGACGGACGTGCGGAAGCCTGTATGGGTGTGGCAGCCGCGGACTTCAATGGTGACGGGAGATGCGATCTCTTTGTGACAAATTTCTATAACGAATCGAACACGCTGTACGAACAACTGGCCGACGGTGTTTTCCGTGACGCGACACGCGATGCCGGGCTGTACGACGCGAGCCTGAAGATGTTGGGGTTCGGCACGCAGTCGATCGACGGCGACTTGGATGGGGCGGCCGATCTGATTGTGACCAACGGCCACATTGATGACCTCAGCGATGCGGGGACTCCGTATCAGATGCCGGCCCAGTTCTTTCGTGGAGACGGCATCGGCCACTTCTCGGAACTGCCTGCCGAACAGTTGGGACCCTATTTTTCACGGAAGCAACTCGGCCGGGGGTTGGCCCGCCTGGACTGGAACCGTGACGGTCGAGAAGACGTTGTCGTCAGCCACCTGGACGCGCCGGCCGCGTTGCTCACCAACCGCACGACAGTCGCCGGGCATTTCGTCGCATTGCAACTTCGCGGTGTCAAATCGTCCCGTGACGCAATCGGGAGTGTTGTGACCGTCCGATCGGGCGCGAAGACATGGACTAAACAACTGACGGCAGGGGACGGCTTTCAATGTTCTAACGAACGTCGGCTGGTCGTGGGGCTGGGTGCTACGGAGACAGTCGACGAGCTGACGATTCGCTGGCCGAGCGGTTTGGTGAAGTCATTCGACAATCTTGTGGTCGACAGGGACTTTCTCGCGATTGAAGGTGCTGAGAGTCTGGTTCGCCTGAAGCTGTCGGAAGATTCTGGCAGCCCGTGACGTCTGCTTACGGTTGGCCGTCGTTCAGACCGTACTTGCGGAGCTTTTCTCGCAGAGTCTGGCGGTGGATGCCGAGGAGTCGGGCCGCTTCCTGGCGATTTCCGTCTGACTTGGCGAGTGCCTCGGTCAAGAGCAGTGGCTCGACTTCTGCCAGGAATGCCTCGTAGAGTGCACCGGTCTCGGCAGGGTTCGCTGTCGGAGAGGCGTTGGCCGACCACCAGTCGCGGATGAGTTGTTGCAGTCCGGACGGATTACGAACCAGTGTCGCGCCCGAGCCGACCTCGGCCGGGAAAGCGTCCGGTTGAATTTCGCCCGAGCGGGTCACGATGACGGCGTGTTCGACGGCGTTACGCAGTTCGCGGACGTTTCCCTTCCACTGGCGGTTCATCAAAGATGTGACCGCCGCGTCGGAGAACCAGACATGGCCTTCCGGGTCCAGCCGCCGCATAAAGTGATTTGCCAGAATCGAGATATCTTCGCGCCGCTCGCGCAGCGGGGGAACTTCGATGCGGTAGACATTCAAACGATAGAACAAGTCTTCGCGGAACAATCCTTGAGCAACAGTCTCTTCCAGATGGCGATTCGTAGCGGCGACCAAGCGGAAGTCGGAGTTTCGACCCAGGTTTCCGCCGACCGGAACGACGCTTTTTGTCTCCAGAACGCGGAGCAGTTTCGTTTG
>CALJUK010000287.1 GCA_937975745.1 uncultured Planctomycetaceae bacterium
GGCGTGGCGGATTGAGCGCGTGTTTCTGGATGACGGCTGCGCGGTGCTCCGCTACCGCGATGCGGGCCGCATTCGGCAGCTCTCGCGAAAGGCCCCCATACCGGTGCGCATTGTCGACTCGAAGTCGGCCTATATTCCGCTTCCGCGCCGCGAGATGGAACCGCTGGAGATTCTGGCGCTGATGATCGAGTTGCTCGCCCACCAGACAGTGGACACCTCTTTGGCAGGGTAGAAGGTCTGGGACTCTCTCGCCGAGGCTGCGGAGCATTCAGATGATTGTCTGCGACGGCCGCCGTCAACTCCGCCGATCTCGTTTGGACATCAGGACGTTGACGCTCGTCCTGGCCAGGAGTAACCTCGACGTGACCTGATCGCGGAAACGGTTCGTGTGCCTGCTTCCGATGTTGCTCTTAGCACCGGCGTGTAGCGAGACAGAAACTGTTGCACGAGTTGTTTTTCAGACGGCTGCATTCTGCATTCGCTGGTTGGGTCGCACGAGGCGGCATAGCCCCGGCCTGACTGGCGTCGCTGTCGCAGAGTCGTTGCGTCTTGAAAGAGACTGTTCCTCAGCCGAAAGTGTCCCATGACCGTGCGCAGAATCGTGCCGAACATCCAATCCGACCGGCTCGACGAAAGCCGGCAATTTTACGCTGATTTCCTCGGCTTGGAGGTCGCTATGGACAGTGTTTTTATCGTCACATTTGTTTCACCGACCAATCCAACCGCCCAAATCAGCGTCATCAGCGACAGCGGGTCGGAATCGCCGCATCCGGACGTGAGTGTCGAGGTGGCCGATGTGGACGCGGTGCACTCCAACGCGGTTGAACGTAAGTTGAACATCGTCTATCCACTCACCGACGAGCCTTGGGGCGTTCGCCGATTCTTCGTCCGAGACCCCAATGGCGTCACCTTGAACATCATGAGCCATCGCTAAGCGATTGTCTCGTCGGAATTCACAGGAGCCTTCTTGATGAGTTCACAATCTCCCCACGGCAGAACGGAAGACCGCTTCTCCCGTCGTACGATGCTGGAAACACTTGGTATCACCACAGCCGGCGCAGTCGCGATGGTGCAGTCGACCAAGGCGTCCGAACGCAGGCCCGCGGCTGCCGATACGTCACCCGCAGGGTGCACTGTCCGCGTGGTGGCTGTCAGCTACTCCATGCCGTTTCATGACCATCGGCAAAGTGGCGTGAACCTGGAGGCGTTGCGCGAGAAGACGGCCGAGGTGGCGAAAGAACACCCCAACTTCGTTTGCTATCCGGAAGTTTGTGCCTGCATTGGCGGTGGATTCTCGAAGGGAATCGCCTCCGCGCCGGAGCTTGAGCCATTTGTCGCGGAAGTGGGTAAGATTGCCCGCGAGTTCAACACCGCGATGGTCGTTCCGTTCATCGAGCGGGACGGCGACAAGGTCTATAACTCTGTCCCCATTGTTGACCGGACTGGAAAACTGGTCCTGAACTACCGCAAAAACTATCCGACCACTGGAGAAATGGAAGAGGGGATTACCCCCGGTCACGAAGTCCCGGTGGCTGAATGCGACGGAGTCCGTGTCGGGGCGACCGTCTGTTTTGATGCAAACTTCGATCACGTGGCGGCCGAGTTGGAGCGGCAACGAGCCCGGCTGGTCTTCTGGCCGTCAATGTATTGGGGTGGACAGCTTCTGCAGCATTGGGCGCTGCGTTACGGCTTTGCGGTGGTCGTCGCTTACGGCGCCGAATCCGCCATTATTGATATGAACGGTCAATACCTGATCCAACGCGGACAGGACACGTTGAAGGTCCGCCAGAAGCTCTTGCCTGCGTGGGCCGCCGCCGACGTGCACGTCAACCGAGAGCTGTTCCACCTCGATTTTAACCAGAACAAGTTCCCGGAAATGCTTGCGAAGTACGGCAGAGACATCGAAATTGGCTTGCACGAGCCGGAGGGCTATTTCCTGCTGGCCTCAAACCGTGTGGATGTCCCCGTCGAACACCTTGCGGCCGAGTTCGAACTCGAAACGAATCGGGATTATCTGGCCCGCAGCGTCGCGATGCGAAACGAGCGGTTGGGAAAAACGGTGTGAGATGACGCCCGAGGCCAGCCATGCCGACTCACACTTGCGCTGCACTTTGCCGACACGCAGACTGGCAGCCGTTTCAACAGTTGGATTTTGGAGTTGGACTTCAGCGGTACTGGTTGTCACTGGGCAGAGACTTCCGGAAGCGAAACGAACCTGGCGTGTTGTGGGGGCGGAGCGTTTTGAGCGCGAATCCGCATTAACTCAGCTGCCGCGCGGTGCCGTGAGGCAACACCGGGTTGGGGGTGAATGCCACCACACAGGATGATCACGATGACCGAGATGACGGCGATCCGCTCTGGCAAGCGGGATTGCAACGAGATTGACGCTTGATGACGGGTTCCGGTGAAGACACGAAAGTAGACAAACAAGACGGCGATGCTGTTCAGCGCAGCGGCTGTAACGACAACCATTCCGACCAGTGGATTGGTCGAGACGGAACCCTCGATGAGCAGTTCGGTGCCGACAAATCCCACGGTTCCGGGGAATCCGATCGAAGCCAGCCCTGTCACCAGGAACAATGCGGCCAGGGTTGGCGTGCTTTCGTAAAGTCCATGGTAATGGTTAAGCGAGATACGCCCGACCCGGCCCTCGACAGCACGGAGAGTGAGGCCGAAGCCGGTCAGCGACAATTCCACTGACAACCAGACACACAGTGCTCCTGTCAGCCCCATCGGCGTGACGAGTTCGAGCCCGACGAGAATGAGTGAAGAGAGGCTGAGAAACAAGAAACAAAAGCAGCGCCGCGCCTCGCGTTGGACGAACGCCATTCCGGCTGCATAGACAGCGGTTGCCAGCGAGATCAAGGCAATCGCCCGGAGAGCCCAATCCGGCGAGACGGGGAGAACAAGTCGCATTACGGCATACACGCCGGTCATGGGTGTCACGAAGAGCAGCGCAGTCCCGAGAGTGGCCTTGTCGAACAGGTCGGTCATCCAGCAATGTAACGGACTGACACCATTGCGGAGCAATGCGCCTGCCGTCAGCAGCGCCACCCCCAGAAGGAAGAGTGTGGAGGAGGAATCCGACGAATCAACGAGAAACTGGCCGGAGACCAACAGCACGACAAACAGGCCCATGTGCGCCACGTAGACCCGGGTTGATCGCCTTCGCACCCGCAGTTCGAACCACGGCGGAATTGTTGCGAGCACCAGGCAGGCGATCAGCCACCACGGGTTACGGCAGCAGAATGTCGCCAGCAGAACGGATTCTGCAAGCAGCGTCCAGGTGAAGTAGATGCGACTCATCTTGGTTCGCAGCGTTGAACCGACTGTGATCAGGTACAGCAGCGCAGCCAGCGGCAGCAGCGGAGCACTCAGCGCATCAATGACGATGGCGTCGCTGCTGATGACACCCTCTGCGAGATTCCATTTGTCGTACGCCTCGAAGCTTTGCAGCAGGGTGAAGTCAATATAGGCACCGACCGACCACGCCAGTGTCAGTCCGCAGACGGCGACGCACACTTTCTGCGCGATTTCCCAATTGCGGATGCGGCTGATGAAGATTGCGCCCAGCAACGGTGTCAGCACCGTTAATGCAAGCCACGGGAGATGAAGCTCGTGCATTAGAGAAACTCCTCCGGCGCAGCGGGATGTGACATCAGTTGTTGTGTGTCCTCAGCCTTGCTGCCGGACAGCAATGCCGTCCAGCGTTGTTCCATGCGGTCGCACCAGCGAAACACTGCGGTGAACTTGCCGACGACGTATTCGTCGAGGATTGTATCGAGGAAGCCGCGTTCGATCGCGAAACGATACAACCACGAGCGGTACGACGCAGGAATCAAACCGTTCGAGAAGGCAGACTCGAGCGGGAGGCGTGCTCCGATGGCGTTCTCCATCGAGTGGTAGTCGTGAAGCAGCGATGGGGAGCGCAGCAACTGCAGCGTCCGGACGCAGGCATGGCCGATGATGTGGATCAGCGGGATATATCGGAGGCCACAACCGATCTCGGCGACAATGATGCCGACCTGGGTCAACGAAGCGAATGCCAGCGCGCTCTTGATGTCCGTTTGAACTCTGGCCGCGATCGCGCCATAGACTGCTGAGGTCAGGCCCAATGCCACGACGGCAATGCTGAGTGGCAATGACAGCGCTAAAATGGGGCTCACACGCAACAACAGAAAGGCACCCAAGTGGACAGACAACGCCCCATAGAAGACGGCGCTGGACGGTGTGGGACCTTCCATTGCTCTGGGGAGCCAGCCGGAAAACGGGACCAGGGCCGACTTGCCCGCCGCTGCAACCAGTAACAACAGCCCGACATACAGGGCTTGCGCCGGTGTAATGCGAGCCTCTCCGATTGGCCAAGGACCCGTGCCAGTCAGCGTGGCGAAGTCGCCTTCGCCATTCAGATGGTGAAGTGCCAAGGCCCCGATGAG
The DNA here is from genome assembly GCA_937975745.1 of uncultured Planctomycetaceae bacterium. Taxonomy (GTDB): domain Bacteria; phylum Planctomycetota; class Planctomycetia; order Planctomycetales; family Planctomycetaceae; genus CALJUK01. The sequence goes on from CALJUK010000287.1 coordinate 4,437, forward strand.
GAAGGCTGCATCAGCGATCCGGTAGATGGCCCAGACACGTTGACCGTTGCGGACGGGGTTCCGTCGTTCGTGAAAGAAGGCAACCAGCAACGCTGACGAGAGACCAACCAGTTCCCACCCGAAGAAGAGTGTTTCAATTGTTCCCGCCAGTGAAGAGACAACCATGCCCAACAGAAAAATGGCATAGAACACAAAGAAGCGGTTGTAGCCCGGCTCGCGATGCAGGTACGCGCTGGTAAAGGCGCTGACCGTCCCGCACAAGACATAAGTCAGAATGGCAAAGGGGACAGACAGTCGATCGAAGATAAACTTCACATGAAAGTGAAAGTGTTGCTCCGGAATGACGACCCAGTTCCCGAGTTCAATCGGGACGTTTCGAGTGCCTGAAAGTAGCATCAGGGCCAGGATGCACAGCGATGCGATCAGACCGACGGAAACGGCGAGCTGAATTGATTGTGCCTGGCGTGTTTCGCCGACCGGTCGACCGACCAGCGCCGCAAGACCCACGATCGTCAGGAGAGCGGCTGGGCTCGCGACGACAATGATTCCGAGTCCATTGAGAATGGCAGTCTGTGTCACAGAGTTTGCATTCCTTTCATACGGTCCTCGCCATTCCTGTGGGCCAGGATGGAGGCAAATCCCAGGTGTTCTCGGTGGCCGTGGTACCAGTCCGCTGAAGACGCCACAACCGGGAGTTGGGTCGATTCTGGTCGATAGGGGACGAATTCGCCTTTTGTGTAGCGACGGATCTGGCCGGTGTCCGGATCGAGCAGGGCCAATTGAACCCATTCACCTTTCACCAGTCTTGAGATGGCTTCGTTCTCGTCGACGATGCGCCGCATAATGGAGGTGGTGGTTTCGATCAGAAACAGCAAGCGGACGGGTTCGTGAATTTCGACCATCTGCCATGGCAAGCCGGGACGAAGGTCGCTCGCGGCGCCGTCCATCACGCCGATCAACGACGTGACGTTGTGTGGCAACTTCGTTCCGCATCCGTAGCCCGTCGGATCGACGTACGAGAAGTAGTATTCGAGACTAATCCCAGCGCAGACCGGAATCACAGCGCGCAGCATTCCTTCGAGGATGGATCCTTTGTCATCATCCTGGGCGGGATCGTATGACGTCAGAAAGACGCGGCGATCCAGGAACAGGTTTCGACTCCATTCTCGCCGGCCAACGAAGCCACAGGCATTCGTAGCGTGTCCGCACTCTGGCCTGGCCTGCGAGAGATCTTCCGACCGACCTTCGACATGCCGCATGGCTTCGAGAGGGGACATTGCGAGGTCAGCCGACTCGAACCGGCGACATCGTTCGTGGGCATCCCTCTGTCTGGCTTGGTCAATCGCCCCTTTCGCCCGTTCGTAGACGCTGCGGCAGCGGACGGGAATGCGATCCAGATCGAACCATGTGACGGAGTCGTCGCAAGTGTTGTGATAGGCCCCCACGAAAGTCGTTTCGTCGGGAATATTGATGCCGCGTTCGTGGAGAATTCGGCGGACCCGCATGTCGTTTGCCATTTGTGCGAAGGCGCGCGCGTTCGGACCACCACGGGCTCCCCCACAAGCGCCACAATCGTAGGCCGCTTCGTGAGGATTGTTGAGACTGGATGACCCGTGCCCGCAGACAATCACCAGCGGGGCAAAGGCGTCTGTTTTGCAGACACCAATGGCGCGGAGTGCCCCTTCGACGATGCGGGCCATTTCCGGCACGGAGTATCCTAATTGCGCACTGTTGGCGTCGTCGTCCGACTCGATGCGCTCCAGCCGCACTTCGGTACTCGACGTCTGCATCATTCCACTGACCAGCTTGCGGACACGGGCCGAGTGTCGCGGGAACAAGACTCGGCCGACAAGCGGAATGGCTGCCAGGGGCCCCAACGCCCCGATCAACAAACTTCCGATGACCGTCCGAGTATTCTTGCGAGCCTGGTGTGTGGCGTGGCCGATTCGTCGGCGAGCCTCGGCACGCATCCGTTCGGACTGGACGGACGAGTAGAGTGGTTGCTCAACAATGTAATGTTTCGGTTTGATATTCACCGGACAAAGCGGTTTGAAGTGTGCGTCTGTCGTACCGCGATAGTACATCGCGACGCCGAAGAATCCCGCAATCCCAAATGTTTCGCAATCGGGATCGACTTCCTCCAGATGACGGCGAAAGGATTCTTCTCGGTCGTCGATGCAACACCACAACTGATACGCAGGACGTGTTGGCCCATTCTTTGGCGGCGGCCCGGCTGCCGGCGTTTCGGACGAGGACTCCTGCTTGGGTCGGACACAAGATTTGGATTGCGCGAGAGACTTGGAATGCGCGAGGACGGCGTCGAGAGTCTGGTTCCGATATCTTCGCTCGAACGCGTGCTGGAAGATTCGCCGACGCTCGATCCCGGAAAACGCATCGACTTCAGCCAGAAGCGTTTTCCACTGTGTTGCGTCCAGGTTTTGCAGCTCGTGCGGCGTCCAGCCACGGACCTGAGCCAACTGGAAGAGCTGAAATGCCCGCTGATCTCTCCCCGGATCGTCTGTCTTGCAGACTGCACGCTGTGTTTCCGCGCGAATCCCGCTGATGGGGCCATCAAAGTTCAGCCACTCGCGGGCAATCGTCGCGGCAGATAACCGATCGAGTATCAAGCGGACCGCGAGAAATTCGCCAGTACTGCCTTGCGGCGCCGGGTAGGGGAGCCATTCGGCGTTTGTCTCTAATTGGCGAACCATCCCGGCCCACCCACGCAGCGCCAACAACGTGTGCGTGATGTACTCCGCGCGATCCTCGGGACAGACACCCAATGAAGTCAGCGACTCGTCGATCGATTCCAGTGGAGACATGCCGGAGCCGGCCAGCCGACAGGCTTCGCGGTGTAAGTCGGACAGCCAGCGGGTCGGAGACGTGCGTGGCGTTGAATACAAAGCCAGGAACGCGGCGTAACAGCCCTTGTCACGCTCTGGAATGACCCAATGCGAAAACCCCTGGTCAAGCATGGCCGAACAAAATGGAATCAGAACCTCATTCACCCGATCGTCTGCATCCTGTCCAGTCGCCTGCAGCAACCAATCCCGATGCCGCACCGCCGTCGCGACTTCTTCCGTGCCGCTGGTGTCTTCAATCAGCCCTGTTTTCAAATAACAGATTCGCCACAGAAAGCTCAGAATGAACCGTTCCCACTCGGTGGCAGTCCACGACTCCACGGGCCGTTGACTGAACCGGTTGACGATGTCTGCCAAGGGACGAGTCGCCGGATCGTCATGGTGGTGGTTGGCATGCTGCAGGTCACATACCACCCAACGGCGTGTTTCGGCAATCATCCAATTGCGGACGGATGGTTCGACGTCGTCACGAAATCGCCTTAGGGCGTCGGTCTCGGCGATGACCCATCTTAGCCCGGCGGCCGTTCCACTCCGAAGTGGATACAGCATCATTGCCAACCGCACCGAATATCGAGTCCCAAAGCCTCCGACGAAGCATTCAGCGCCGTCACCCAGATC
>CALJUK010000288.1 GCA_937975745.1 uncultured Planctomycetaceae bacterium
CGTCGCCCAGTTCCTGGACGTCCTGGACAACGATACCGACCTGGACGGAGATACGCTGGCGGTCCAATCGATTTCCACTACCAGCAACGGCGGTGTGGCGACCATCGCCCCCAACGGCACGCATGTCAACTACACTCCGGCGGCCGGATTCAGCGGTACGGAAACGTTTACTTATGTCGTGACCGACGGGAACGGAGGTACCGATTCTGCTACTGTCGAAGTCAGTGTACAACCGGAAGTTCCGCCCCCGAATGCCCAGGACGACACCGCCACGGTTCAGGAAGATTCGCTGACGAACGTCATCAACTTGTTGACGAACGACGAGACGGGATCGTCGGGGCTGGAGATCATGCTGCAGTCGTTCACACCGAAGACCACGGCCAACGGCGGCACGGTGGAATTGCTCAGCGACACCACGGGGACTGTGGATTATCGCCCGGCCGCCAACTTCACAGGCGTCGATACCTTCACCTACACGATCACCAACGGGCAAGCAACAGATACGGCCACAGTCAGCGTCACGGTCAACAATGTCCAGGACGCTCCGGTGGCCGCCGACGACACGTTTCACGTGGAAAAAGATGCCGCCGCGACAACCCTGGACGTGCTGGAAAACGATACCGACCTGGACCCCGACGATACGCTGACCATCACGAACGTGTCGGCCGGCAATCAGGGGGGCACGATCACGCGGATTAATAACAATACGGCCATTTCCTACCAGCCCGTGGCGGACTTCACCGGCACGGAGACCTTTACTTACACGATCTCCGATGGCACCGCAACCGACACGGCGACCGTGACCGTTAACGTGCGAGATTTCGTTCCCGGCAATCTACGAGGTCACGTTTTCATCGACGCGAACAAGAACGGCCGCATCGATGCGGGCGAAAGCCGACTGGGCGGAGTCACCATTACGGCCACCGGCCCGTCCGACGGTCCCGTCCCGTCCGCCACGATGCCCTTCAATACCGATTCCCCCGGGACTTTTCTTTTCGCCGACATGGCACCGGGATCGTACACGATCACGCAAAGCCAACCATCGTTCACGGTGGATGGCCAGGCCATCATGGGCAGCGCCGGCGGCACGTCGACGACTTCGAACTCGTTCACTGTCACGGTCGGGGAAGGGCAGACGGTCGAGAACTACGACTTCACCGAGTTCTCAGTGGCTCGGGAAGTACTCACCCTGCGTGACTTCGCCTTGTACAAGCCGGATCACTCCGTCATCGTGACGACCGATGCCGGCAACAATCCGACCTCCATCCGACTCAGTAGCGAATGGTCCGATATTACAGAGGCCTCCGCCACCGTCGACGCCGACGGCACTTCCGTTGACATCGTCGTTACCGACGTCAACAACGATCAGTTCATGTTCACCGCGAACACGGCCTTCAATCACCAGGGAGAGGACGGTTCCCGCTACCTGCGGCTGCAAGGTGGCCGCTCCAGCTTCAATCTGCTGCCGGTAACGACGAACAACGGTGCTGAAGCCGAAGGCGAAGCGGACTCCTCCATCGCACCGGCGATCACCTCGACCGTCTCCGCCGACCTGGCCGAAGGCGAAGCGGAGCCGCTGGATATCATGTTGTTTGAAAGCGAATCACCGGTTTCGCTTTCCGCCAACAGCAATGAAACGGACGAAGTCTCGCAGCGGACGCTCGCCGTGGACGCCTTCATGACTACCGCCGACTCATCGTCCCTGCTGGAAGACAGCGTCTATTTCACGCCGTCTTCCAAGGGCTTGACGTCCGAAGGTCATGAAGAAGCCACCGACCAGGCCATCGAAGAATTCGTCGCCGAAGAAGCCCCCGCCGACGCGTAGGCCGCGTGCTCAGTTGAGCGGCTTCGTGATACGCAGAGACTTCCGACAACTCAGCGATCCTTGCCTGCGTTCGCACCGGAGCCAGGATAGGGGACCTTCTCGCCGGTCGCCTTGTTGATTGGCATTTGAGCTGCTACCGAGATCAGGTACTTGGCAAGTTCTCCAGCCAGGCGGTCCCGTACTTCGGGCTGCTGCTCAACCAGATTGGTTTGCTCTCCCAGGTCCTCGGCCAAGTTGAACAACTCGTAGTCTTGCGACTGGTGGTAATAGATCAGCTTCCAGTCGCCCAGCCGGATCGCGCTGGAGGGCCCTATGCCAGGTCCACGCGGCCCCCAGTTGTTCGGAAAGTGCCAGATCAGCGGTCGATCCTCGCGAGACTCGTCCCGTTTGCCTCGCAGAAGATTCACGAAGCTGCGCCCGTCGACTACGCCCCCAACTTGCTCGGCGTGCTGGATACCGGCCATCTCCAGAATCGTGGGAAAAGAGTCTTCGATGATCACGGGCTGCCGGCAAACTGAATCGGCTTCGGTCACACCCGGCCAGGAGACAATCATGGGGACGCGGACGCCACCCTCGTGGGCCGAGCCTTTGCCGCTGGACAACGGCTTGTTGTGCGTGTGGGGTTTTCCACCGCGGCCGTGCGCACTCAGTCCGCCGTTGTCGGACATGAACAACACGATCGTTTCATTGGACAGCCCGTGACGTTCGACGTTGGCCAGAATGTCGCCCAGTGACTTGTCCATCCCTTCGACCATCGCGGCATACATGGCTTCCGTGTGGTCGAGGCCTTGATCGCGATACTTCTGGTAGAACCGGGAATCGACGGCAAACGGGACATGCACCGCGTAGTGCGACATGTAAAGAAAGAACGGCTTGCCGTCCGCAACCGCCTGGTCGACGGATTTGTTGGCTTCGATCGTGAGTGCTTCCGTCAGGAAAACGTCTTTGCCGTGGTAGCTCTCCAAACCGGGCACATCCCAGACGCGATCGCCCTTCCGCCACACAGCGCTGAAGTTCTGCTTTCCAAGAAAGCTGCCGGGACCGCCCGCAGCGTGGCCGGCGATATTGACGTCAAAGCCGACGTTCCGTGGATCACTTCCGGGAGTACCGATTGCTCCAAAATGTGCCTTCCCGACATGAATCGTGCGATAGCCGGCTTCGCTCAAATAGGCAGGCAAGGCTTTGGCATGGATCGTTCGCTCGATGCCTGGCTCTGGGCTGAGTCCATTGACATTCCACAAAGGAAAGGCAAGTTGCGGGTGCCCCCGATCGTTGCTCGCGTTCTTCTTGAGCGTCCAGTTGGTGACACGATGTCGGGCGGCGTTGAGGCCGGTCATCAAGCTAACTCGTGTCGGCGAACAGACGCTGCACGCATACGCCTGAGTGAACTTCATGCCGGATTTGGCGAGTTGCTCCATGTGCGGCGTGCGGTAGCGACGGTTGAAGTCGGTGACTTCCGTATGGAACGGCACCGAGGTG
>CALJUK010000289.1 GCA_937975745.1 uncultured Planctomycetaceae bacterium
CAGTTGTCCCAGACTCCATCGTTTCCGATGTCGTCTGACTGGTAGAACGCGATGCGGCAAGCTGCCAGCCCTCCCCGCGCATCGAGGCACTTAATGGCTTCGTCCCGATCCCCCTGGCGGTATGGTTCGACCAGATTGAACAAGACTTTCTGGATCTGTTCCTGTTGGTCTGGACTCAAGTCGGAGACGGGTAGGCCGGGGATTTCCGCCGTGCCACCGCGGAACTGCACTTCACTTTCGTCGGGCGCCTCCGCCATCAACGCCACCTTACGCTGTTTGCCGTCGAGCATCTTATAGAGCTGATTGGCCTTCAACGCCTGTTCCCAGAAGACATTGCCGGGATGGTCAGGTCGCTCGTCGAAGCCTTGTGCTGCATGTCCGTAGAAGATCGGGCCACCGAATGCCACATGATCGGCCGAATCGCCATCACAACGAATCGTCAGGTGCCGCCCCGTCATGACGAATTGGAACTTCCCTTGACCTGGGTGGCCAAACAGCGCGATGGACTGCTTGCGGCCGTAGCCCCCCGCATCGTCCTGCAACTGCTTCCGAATGCGGGCGTGCCAATCCGGATTGTAAAGTTTGAAGAAGATCGCCTCGATCAACTCTTGTTGGTCCGCCGTGAAGAAGCGGCTGGAGATGACCGGTTCGGTAATGCTCCAGTTGGCGTCAACGTGCGTTCGGAGCAGACCACGTTTGTCTGTGTGGTCCCAGTCGAACCAGACGACTTTGCGCTGCTCGGGAGTCAGCGACTCGTAGAGCTTCTGGACGTAGTTTTCGGGAGTCGGTTCGGACGGCTTGCCTTGACCTGGTTCAGCAGCGCGGAGCACGTTGGGAAGACTCGTGCAGGCGGCCAAGCCAGCGACGGTCGCAGTTGAAACGTTGCGGACGAATTCGCGCCGCGAAACGTTTTGATCGTTGGGGTGGCCCTGAATCGTGCGGAAAGGGTGGTCGGGCATATGTCCTCCTTTGCGATAGGTTCAGGGAAGTGCAGTCTCTCGAATGATTGGGACACCCGAGAGCTACAGTATGCGCACGAGAACGTCAAAAACGCAAATGCATTTTGTCGCACAAATTCGCGAATAGCCACGCGACGGCGTTACGGCGTTGCGTGGATTGCGGTGAATGCAGAATCCAACACGCGCGCCGGATACGACTGCATGCCAAGAGAACACTTCTGAAGTGCGGCGGTGCGACGTACGAATGAGGTGAGCGAAGGGAGTCGAGCGACGATCGCGACTCTGGACCGGCAGTTTCAACACCGGATGCGCGCGTTTTCGCCGTGGGGTGTCCGGGACGAAGACGAAGCAGACCGTCGCTTCAGTACGGCTTCGACAACCAGGTCCGAAACCGGTTGGTGCGTTATTCGCGCCAAACATGTTCTGAGCGAAATCGAAATACCCAGAGGTTCGGAAACCCCTTCTAGAAGATGCCCAGTTGATCGCGGGCTTCGTCGGTCAGACGGTCGGGTGTCCACGGCGGAGACAGCGTCAATGTGATGTTCGCTTCGTCGACAGATTCCAACCGTTCCAATGCCATCTTCGACTGCTGCACAATTTGTGGACCGGCCGGACATGCAGGGCTGGTCAGTGTCATCGTGACGTTGACTTTCTGTTCCTCACGGGCGACTTCGTAGATCAATCCCAGGTCGACAATGTTGATCATCATCTCCGGGTCGATCACCTGCCGCAGGGCATCGAGGAGTTCGTTGTCGTCGGCAACTTGCGGTGTATCTTCAGGCGGAGTGTCAGACATGATGTGTTCTTCCTTTCGTGCGAAACGGCGTGCCTCAATCGGTTGACCGCTTTAGTCCTCCGGGCGAACGAAGATCTCTCCGTCGCGAACGTCCACCGCGAAGACTTGGATCGGCTCAGTCGCTGGCATGCACAACGGCTGCCCTGTTCGCAGGTCGAAACGTGCACCGTGTCTGGGGCAGGTGATTTGACAGTCTGTCACGGGACCATCCGTCAGTGGTTGGCCATCGTGGGTGCAGACGTCTTCGATGGCAAAAAGCTCGTCGCCGATCCGCAACAGTAAAGCGGGGAGATCGTCTACGACGATGGAAACACGCCCGCCGGGCGGAATGTCCTCAAGACGGGCCACAGGAATTTCTGATGCCATGTTGACTCTCGTGTGAGGCCCGAAACCAATTCGCTCCGGAGGTCTTTCCGGCGCGGAGGGCTTCAGTTGTGTGGGCGAAGTAAAACGTGCTGGCCTGCCTGTGGGTGAAGCACCGTAAGCCCGGTGAAGCACCGTGGGTTCAGTCGCCGATTCCCAACTTTTTCGCGACGGCCTCGTTGAGTGTTTCGCGGACAAGTTCGACCGGAATGCGATCGAAGACCGTCTGGAAAAACCCTTCGACGATGATATGCATCGCTTCTTGTTCTGTCAGGCCACGGCACATGCAGTAGAAGATCTGTTCCAGATCAACGCGGCCGACTGTGGCACCGTGTGTGCAGCGGACATCGTCGGCTTCGATTTCGAGTCCCGGAATGGCGTCGGCCCGGGCTGTTGGCGTCAGCAGCAAGGTGTCGTTCCGCTGATAACCATCGGTCCGTTGCGCTTCCGGTTCAACCCGGATCATGCCCCGCCAGACTCCCCGCGACTTGTCTGTTAACACCTGCTTGTACAACAGGTCCGAGTGCGTATCTTCGGCTTCGTGCCACTGCTGTGTGTAATAAGACAGCAGCTGGCGGTCTGTCGAAAAGGAGACGCCGTTGACTTGCGCATTGGCAGCACGACCGACGAGTCGCACGTCCTGATGGATGTGCGTCAGTTTGCTGCCCAACCCTCCCAGGGTCCATTGCAGCGACGCATTGCTGTCGACCCGGCCGGCTTGGTGGGCGAAGTGATAGACGCGGTCGTTCCAGTTCTGCAATTGTACGTACCGCAGATTCGCCCCAGGTGCCAGCCAGAGTTCGACCGCACCAACATGCAGTCCCGACGCTTCAGCTGTTGTCGAGGCGGTCTCTTCCTGCAGAGTTGCAGAGGCGTTTTCTTCCGGAATGACGAGTGACTGGCGGCGTCCGGCGCCACCGGCGGC
>CALJUK010000290.1 GCA_937975745.1 uncultured Planctomycetaceae bacterium
ACGAATAACTGTACGGCTCGTTGCGAGGCGATTTTGCTTGCTGTCCGTTCGATCTGGACCGCGAGGGCAAGAATTTCGTACTAACCAAGGGGCCTACCGCAACCAGTCAGGCTCATTTCGCATCTTGCCGGGCCGGAGGCCCGCAGGGGATGGCCGGCGGTCCCGCAGCGGGCCGGACCGTCCGCGGCCAGTGCGTCGTCGTGGGCCACGGTCCACGCCCCGCCTCACCCGATATTGTCACGGGGGTCGCGACCGCATTACGACGCAACGGCTGCCAGGTGGTCGATGTCGGGCTGACAACGACTCCCTGCTTCTGGTTTGCCGTCCAGCATCTTGAAGCGGCAGCCGGTCTGTACGTCACCGGTTCGCGATGCGACCCCTCCTCGATCGGTCTGGACGTCCTCGGTCGACGTGGGGTTCCCTGGTCGCAGGGTGAGGTCCCCGCTGGCCCGACCGGTCCAGTTCCCGCTGGTCTGACGGTTCTCGAAGAACGCTGGAAGGCGGGTTTCAGCCGACCACTCCGGAGCGCCGGCCCGCAGAGATCATTCGATGCATGGCATCCGTACCAGGCGAGTTTGTGGAAACACTTCCATGCCCTGCGACCACTGGACATTGCCGTCGGTTGCCCCGCCCGCCAGGTTAGAGAACTGCTCCAAAGGCTGATGGAGAAGCTCCCTTGCCGATTGCATTTGGTCGACTTGCCAGTCCGCCGTCGAAACCTGACCGACCAGGACGACGCGGATATCCAACGAATTGGTCGTGCAGTCCGGACGGGGAAACGGCATCTGGGAATCGTGATTGATGATGATGCGCAGGGCTGTGCTTTCGTCGACGAACGGGGAACGTTGATTGCGGCCAGCACCGTCAGCCTGCTGGCCATTGACGTCCTGCTCCGCGAACAACCGCAAGCCAGTGTCGCCGTCCAGTCGCGCGTCCTTGATCGGTTGCAACCCATGATTGCCGCACGGCACGGAGACTGCTTTGACGCTGGAACGACGGCCCAGCAGATGGCCGTCGCAATGCGGACCTGCGACGCGGTCTGTGGCGGAGGAGAAAACGGCCGACTGTGGTTCCGCGAGACAGCTCCCACATGCGATGCGGTTTTGACGTTGGCCCGCATCCTGCAGGCGCTGAGTCTCAGCGACGCCCCGTTTTCTCAGGTGGCCGCCAACCACGGGGTGTAACCGGCACCGCGATGCAGACTAAGTCCCCGGCTCCTCAGCCAATGCCTCAACCAGCCGATCGGCCGGCCCGTGATTGTTGTACCAATGGCAGTAGAAAAGCGAGCGCCGCCGCCCCAGCCGCTCGGAGATGGGAACTTCAATGCGATACCGTTCGAACAGCCGATCCTGCAGCGGATCGCGGTGTGCCACTTTCTCTTCAGTCGAAGGGGGCAGGGGAGCGGAATACATCACGCCATACCATTCGGGACTGTCGGGCACGATTTGCTCCAGACCCGTTAATGCCGCGATCCGTTCGCGCGCGTAGCGTGCCAGTTCGTGTCCGTACTGTCGGAAGCGGTCGAAGCCTGCGTGTTGCAGAAAATTGATCGCGACGGGCAACGCCAGCCAACCGGACGGATCGCGCGTGCCGGCCCAATGGAAGTCACCCTGCCAACGAGCGGCCGCCGGCGTTTTGTCCGGCCGCCAGGCCGATGTGTCCCCCCAACTGATGATTGTCGGCTGGACACGCTGCTGCCAGCGTTTGGCCACATACAAGAATCCCGTCCCGAATGGCGCGCTCAGCCACTTGTGACAACTGGAAACGTAAAAGTCACAGCCGAGTCGTTTGAGATTGATGTGTTCCATCCCGGTGGCATGCGGACCGTCGATACAGACCGGTATCCCCTTCTCCCGAGCGCGATCGCAAATCTGCTGCACGGGCAAAATGACTGCCGTCGGGGAAGTCACATGACTGACGACAATCAGCCGGGTTTTGTCTGTTACGGCCGACAGCAGTGTCTCGGTGACATCTTCGGCCGTCGTCAACGGGCAGGGGAGTTTCTGCACGACAATCTCAGCACCCGCTTTGCGGGCCGCGTGTTGCCAGATTCGATGAACGGCGCCGTATTCGTGGTCCGAAAAAAGAATCTGATCGCCGGGGGAAAGTGGCACAGTCAACGCCACGGCGTTCATTCCGAACGTCGCATTGTCGACAAACGCGATATCGGACGCGTCGGCACCGACGAAGTCGGCCAGCGCAGCCGCCGATTTTTCTATCGCGTCCTGTAAATCCCGCACGAAGAATTGCATCGGCTGCCGATTGATCCGTGCACGCCACTCATTCTGAGCCTCGCAGACCACCCGCGGAGAGGGGCCAAACGATCCGTGATTGAGGAATGTCACGTTCTCGGCCAGGTCCCAATCAGCCACGGTCGGGAGCGCTGCGGCCGATTCGGCCGATTCATTGGGGCAAGTTTCAGCCACGTCCAAACTCCGTAGGTCAGTGAACGATCACTCAAACGATTGACAGGAGGCCGATTCACGACAATCAGCCGCATCGGTGGTCCGTCGGCCTGCCATCAAGTGATCGTCGGACTTACCCGTCACATCGTTACATCCGAGAGATCGGGAGTCGAGATGGACCGGCTCCGCTGCCGGCAGCGATTCGGCCCGTTGGGGTACAATGTCGTGCTCGATCACTCGCATGGACTTCCAGTGGCCCGCCTGGAACCGCCAGAAAAAGCCCCCACCCATCACCATGATGTGCACCATGCAGGCGGTCCAGCAATGGTAGATGTTTCCCTGCCACCAGTAACAGGCCAGAAACGTTGGCAGGACCATCAGCAGCCAGGACGAGCCCAGCGAGAACAACACGGGAAAGCGGACGTCTCCCGCCCCCCGTAGCGCCGAACCAAACACAAAAGCCAACGCGTCCATCACGCCGAAGACGGCCACAAACCGCAACAGAATGATGACCAGGTCACGGATGGCCGCCACATCTCCCCCCGTATCGAATGCTTCGAACGGGAACAGAATGGATTCGGGAAAGACCACGAAGACCGTTCCCGAGCACAGCGTAAACGAGACAGCCGTCCCCGCGGCCAGCCAGGTGCTGCGAACAGCCAACTCTGGCCGCCCCTCACCAACCCGCCTGCCAACGATTGTCATCACGGCGGTTCCCCAACCCATCAACGGGATAAACACGAACGAATTGAGGTTGAATGTTAGATTGCTCGCCGCCAGTTGTTCGGTTCCCAACGATCCCACCATAAAGGTGAAGACCGCGAATGCCGAGATTTCGGTAAGATACATCAGGCCGTTCGCCGAACCAAAGCGAATGAGCCGCGCAAACAGCGATCGGCAAAATCGGGCATGCTTCATCAGGGCATACACGGCCGAATCGGAATCTGTCCGGATGGCGAGCACGTACATCAGCACCATCACCGCCTGTGACGAGACCGTCGCGATGGCAGCCCCCCGGATTCCCAGGGAAGGGATCGGACCGGCTCCAAAGATCAGCAGGTAGTCGAGTACTCCGTTCAAGGCCGCCCCCACAAAGTTGATCTTCATTACGGGCAGAGTTCGCCCGCGGCCGTTGAAGAAGCCCGAAAGCACGTCCGCGATCAACAGTGGGGCCGCACCAAAGCAGAGAATCTGGAAGTACTGCCTCTCAAAGGCCCGGACACTTTCCGGGTGGTTGGCCAGGACGAATACCGGACCTGCTAGGGGAGCGACCAGCAGCATCAGCAGCCCGACCCCCAATGACAGATAGATGCCCTGCCAAATCACGGCCGAGACGTTCCCGCGGGATTCGGCACCGTCGTATTGGGCGACAAACGTCGTGACGTAGGTGGCAATCCCCAACGGCAGGCTGATCGCCGCAAAAAACAGCATGCCCGCAGGCATCACCGCGGCCAAGGCTTCGGTCGAGTACCAGGTGAGAAACATCCGGTCGACCACGTTCATCAACGAGATCGAACCCGAACTGAGGATCAGTGGTACGGCGATCTTGACGAGTTCCCTGAACGAACCTGGACCAGACTCATTGCGCGCGCGTTCCATGCTCGACTGCTCAGCTTCCCTGTACGACACTCTGCCCCAAATTCACACAACCAGACCGCCGCTTCACAAGACGCCGGTGAACACGTCACCAGAAAACAAGACGCCAGTGATACCGCGCGCAACCGATCCAGTGATATAGGATAAGATTAGCGAGCCAGGGTTCGCGTGACGATGGACATTCGCGGCAGATTCATCAGAGAAACAGCTCGGTCGGGCCCCGTTTTCGCATTTTCGAAGACTGGAAAGCCGAAACTCGGCATCGCGAAAACTCGCCGGGCCGATGATGTTTCGGCAGTGGGTCGAGGGCAGAGGGCCGGGCGTCAGGCCTCGACGCGTTTGCAGAAGCTGACACCATATTCCCAGAACCCCTGCTCGCGTGTCTCTCGGCGACGGACCACATCGGCTTCCATCCAGCGGGTCGTCCCATTGGCGAGCGTCAGGCCACACAACACGCGTCGATGGGGGATGTACGACGGACACACAAATGCCAGCCCGCTACGTGACAGACTGCGTGCGTAGACTTTGACGGCGTGGTCCTGCGGGTTTCCGCCGACCTCGACATCGTCAGGCATGGCCAGCCACACGATTCCACGATACGGCTGCCGCGCGTGCGACCGCACCTTTTCAAAATGGACGCCGGTCCTCCGGTCGATCCGATCGAGGCTATCGAGCAACCGCATCACAGCTCGTTGCTCGCTGTCGGAGTAACAATCTGCGCTGGAAATCGCCATAGTTCGCTCACCTGCACTAGGTTCCGGCTGTCGTTCTCGAGCGCATCGACAGTCGACCGTCTCATAAACAACCAATTCCAAGGTCTTCGTACTCGCGACTCATTGCTGAGCGAATCGCTCAGAACTCACTCAAAACTTATGCCAAGCGGATGAACCGTCAAAAGATTTCCCGCACAAAAGAGGACGGTTTCTATGCCGAGAACGATTAGAACCGGCATAATCAATCTCCGTGGGCATCAGCACGGGGGCGACACTTCAGATCCGTGCCTGGACAGGACACTGGGCTTCCACCGCAATACAATGCGCAGAACTCCGGGGTCGCACATTTCCCAAGCCGGTTGTGTGGACTTCCGCTGTCACGGGCTGGAGAATGAAACGCAGGTTTCCTCCAAACAACAAGCCGCGGAATTGCGGATTCAATGCGGAATTCAACACCTGACACGATCCGAGAGACGATCGCGGCCAATCTCCGGTCAATCCGGGACAGAATGGCAGCCGCCGCAAGGCGTTCCGGACGAGAGCCGTCCGCGGTCACGCTGGTCGCGGTCACTAAATACGCGCAGCCAGAATGGGTCACCGCATTGCATAGTCTGGGCGTGCTGGACTTCGGAGAGTCGCGTCCGCAGCAGTTAGTCGAGCGGGCCGTCCAGTTTCCAACTGATATTCGGTGGCATCTGATCGGTCACTTGCAGCGGAACAAGATTCGTAAAACGCTACCACGGGTGAGACTGACCCACTCCGTCGACAGCATCAAATTGCTGGAGGCGATTGATCGCATCGCGAAAGAAGAACGGCTCCGCCCTAAGCTGCTGCTGGAAGTCAACATTTCTGCGGAAGCCAGCAAGCAGGGTTTCGCGCCGGATGAGCTTCGCCAGGCCTGGCCTGACGTGGCCGCAAACACTCATGTCGACGTGGTCGGACTGCTCACGATGGCACCTCTTGTCGACCAGGCCGAAACCGCCCGCCCGGTCTTCGCCGCGCTCAGAGAACTGGCTGTGGAACTCAACCACTCAAGCCCCGAACCGCAACTCACCGAGTTGTCGATGGGAATGAGTGGCGACTTCGAAGTGGCCATCGAAGAAGGAGCCACTCTCGTACGAATCGGCAGTCGTCTCTTCGACGGACTGGCCGATTGACATCCACGAAAGATGACGCCGTGTCTGATGCCGACACCATTGAGCTGGCTGTCACGGAGGCCGGCATCGCCTTGCCCGTCAAAGTCCAGCCGCGAGCTCGTCAGAACGCCATTGCCGGAGTGCATGCCGTACGCCTGAAGGTCTCTGTCACACAGGTCCCCGAGAAGGGGAAAGCCAACGCAGCAGTCGCCGATGTCATCAGTCGCGAACTCGGCCTCAAGAACTCGCAGATTTCCCTCACGGCAGGGACTTCCAACCCGCTGAAGACCTTTACGATTACGGGAACATCGACCGCAGAACTCCGTGACAAGATCGAGCGATCGTTGGAATCATTCAGATGATTGCGACTGTGACTCGGGCCACCTATACTGACAGCGTGTCAGCGACTCGGTACGAACCGCGTTGACAGCCATCAGACCTCGCAGCAATCTGCTTCATCACAACGCCGGCCGCCGGCGAAACCTGCCGACACCCCACTGGAGCGAAACATGTCCGCCCGATATTTGCTGCCCCGGCATCGCCTCACGATTTCGGGTGTCGTCACTCTCGTCTGTCTGGGAGTAACCCTAGGCGACCGCGCTGTCCAGGCCCAGTCCGACTACCCGATGTGGCGCGGTGCGAACCGCGACGCCCATGCACCGGACTGTCCGATCGCAACCGACTGGAAGGCCCATCCCCCCCGCCTGTTGTGGAAGACCGAAGGGCTCGGGAAGGGTTTTGCCAGTGTTTCGATCTCGAACGGCCGATTGCTGACGACGGGGAATACTCCCGACTCACAATCCGTCATTGCCGTCGACATCGCGACCGGCGAAGTGGCCTGGACCTCGAAAATCACCGACGAAGCTCCCAAGCACGGGTATGAAGGTTCCCGCTCGACTCCTGCAATTGATGGCGACCGCTGCTATGTCGTCGGCTCCAACGGTGAGGTCGCCTGCCTGGATATGGCGGACGGCAAGATCCG
>CALJUK010000291.1 GCA_937975745.1 uncultured Planctomycetaceae bacterium
TTTCCAGGGGTTATGGTGAACTCGAAGGCAAACCTGTGACGGTGAATACTCCCATGCTGCTACACTCTGCCATGAAGCCGATCATGGGCATTGAACTAGCGGTGTATGTGGACCGCGGTATTGTCGATCTCGATCAGCCCGTGGGAGAATTCCTTCCGGAATTCAACACGCCGCGTGACAAGGGACTCACCTTTCGTGCCGGACATGTGCATGTGACGGGGATCCACTTTCCCTGGGATCTGGCCTTTTCGCGGCTGTTCTACTTCCACACGTGGCACGAAGCCCTCATCGCCCACTGCCCCCGAGACTGGGAACCAGGCGACCGATATCAGTATGGTGTCGTCGGCATCATCCTTGCCGTCAGGGCGCTTGAACTGCTGACGGCCAGGAACTACTGGGACGCCGTGGAGCAACAGCTTTGTGAACCGTTGGACATCAGGGATATGCACCCGGGTGGCACGGGCTTCTCCGCCGAAAGCCTCGCAAAACTGGGTGTACTCATGGCCAACCGGGGAAGGTACGGCCCGTGGGAACTCTTCTCCAAAGAGACATACGAAGAAATCGTGCCCGGTCCGCTTACAGAGCACTTTCCCAAGGTCGATGCCGAGGTGGTCAGAGGTGTCGGTTTCGCGCCGATGGGGCCGGGACGCTACGGCCATGGCGGAGGATGCGGGACGTATCTCTTGATCGATCCAGAAAAGCACATCGTATTCGCCATGACGAGAATGCAGAAAAAGAGTGAGTACAAGCAATTCAGAACACGGGCTGTTGAGTTGCTGGAAGAACTTATGAGACAATCCCCAGACCGCGACCAATAACAGACAGCACCGTTGTATTCCGGCAATCCGGGTGACTGTTTCAAAGGTTGGCCGAGAGCAAAGCCTGACTCACACGTGTGTCGAAGCTATAGGGGTCCCCACATGGCCATCATTCAATCCCGCCAGCATCATTGGTTGTTTAGGTTCGCAGCGATCCTGTCATTCGGATCGGCTGCCGTCTTCGCACAGGCCGAGGCATTGCCGCTGTTCTTCAAATCGAGTTACGGCGACGCGCGAGATCAGATCGCACAGGAGGGACGCAAGTTTGATGTCGACAATCCTGCATGGCAGCCGCGAATATCACCGATCGGCGCCGCGGCCGGCGAGACGTCCGTCATAGTGCGCTTTCCAGCCGAAGCACAGTCGTACCCGATTCGATTCGGCATCCCCCTGGGGCAGGTGTCCTCCAGTGCAAGGGTGGCGGTCTACGATGAAAGCGGTCAGCCGCTGGCTGCAGATGTGTTCCCGCTAGTCAATTTCAAGACCTGTCCGCAACATTGGGTCATGATCACCACCGTACTCGATGCGCCAACCGGTGGAGATCGGCGTTTGACCATCAAGTGGGGACCGGATGTCAAGCGAACGGTTGGCCCGACGAGACTGGCTGTTAAGAAAAGCAAGGATTCGTTGACTGTCCGCGGCGGTCGAGTCGAGTTTTCACTCTCCCCTGAGAAACTACTGTCGGCGATTCGGCTTGTCGGCAACGAAACGGTTTTTGCAGCGAACGGGTCGTGTGTCGGTCTCAAACCTCAGGGCAAACCGTGGCAGCAACAACGTCCAAGCCAAACTGTTACGCTATTCGACGGCCCGTTGTATAAACACTTTCGCGTCGAGTCGACGGTCTTCAACGATCAGTTCAAAGTGCATTTTGAAGTGCAGACTTGGGCTGACAGCCCTTACCTCCTGATCTCTTCCCGTTTCATCAACGAAAATGATGACGCCTATCAATTGAGTGATCTTCGGCCCATTTCATTCCAACCGCAGGAGGATCGATTTGTTCTCCTCACCCAGGGAGTCGACGGACTGGCAAGGGAACAACGAGTAATTGCAGTCGCCCAGCGCGTCGATGACTGGTCGATTTCGACCGACAACCGGTCTCTTGCACAGGGTGCCGGTGATGCTCCGAGTGACTGGGTGCAGTTCGGCACCACAAGTAGCGTGCTCACCTTGATCGTACCGGACTTTCAGGATTTCGGCCCCGGCGATCCCGATCTGGAATCCAGTCTGCACGCAACGAGCGATGGCCAGGCGAAGCTCAATCACTACAGTTCATACCCAGCCGATACCGGCGGATCCATCACCTTCTGGGGTACTGCAGCACGAACATTTCGCAGCGTAATCCACATCGGGCCGAGTTCGTCGTTGCTCGGCTCCGTGGTTGATGTCGCGCGCGATCCGCCGCACATTATCTATGACCGCAAGTTCCTAACCGCGCAGGGAGTATTCAACGAAGATCGAGTCACGGATGTCTATACTGAACCGTCTCTGG
>CALJUK010000292.1 GCA_937975745.1 uncultured Planctomycetaceae bacterium
CGCAGTTCGTTCGGATCGAGCCCGACCAGTGGCAGCAACGTTGCGTGGTAGTCGTAATGATTCACCACGGTGTCGACTGCGTCATGTCCGAAGTCGTCTGTGGCACCGTAGGTGATTCCCGGACGAAATCCACCGCCTGCCAGCCACATACTGAAGCCGTAGGTGTTATGATCGCGGCCGACCTTGTCTCGTCCCGCATTGTTCTGGATGACCGGGAGACGCCCCATCTCGCCGCCCCAGTGCACGACGGTCGTATCGAGCAGCCCGCGCTGTTTGAGATCTTTCACCAGGGCCGCTGAGGGTTGATCGGTTTTCTTGCACGATGCAGGGAGAGCCGACACGATGCTGCCGTGATGGTCCCAGTACTGATTTTTCGTGTAAATTTGCACGAAGCGAACGCCACGTTCGACCAACCGCCGGGCAATCAAGCAGCGGGCACCAAACTCCGCTGTTTCGGGATCGTCCAGTCCGTACATGGATTGCGTGGCCTTCGTCTCCTGCGAAACGTCCAGCGCTTCCTTGGCGGCGGTCTGCATTTTCGCAGCAAGATCGTAGCTGGCAATTCGCGCTTCGAGATCTAACTCATTTGGGTGCCGCTCCAAATGAGCCGCATTGAGTTGCTCGACAAAATTCAGATACTTCTCTTGCGCAGGCCCAGCGAGTTCCTTCCTTGCATCAAGATTCAGGATTCGTGGTTCGCGGGGACGCACGACAGTCCCCTGGTAAATGGACGGCAGCCATCCGTTCGACCAGTTGCGGACCCCTTCGACGGGAATGCCCTTGGGATCGGTCATTGCAACAAACGCAGGAAGTTCCTGCGATTCCGACCCCAAACCGTACGTCAGCCACGAGCCGAGCGAAGGCCGACCGGCCTGGATTCGACCCGTGTTGAGCGCATGAATCGACTGGCCGTGGTTATTCACTCCCGTATGCATCGACCGCACAACACAAATGTCGTCGACGACTTCCGCCAGATGCGGCAGCAGCGCAGACAGTTCTGTCCCACATTGGCCGTGCTTCTGAAAACTCCAAGGGCTTGCCATCACAACGGGGCTGGCCTGGGCAGCGTTATCGTATTTGATTTTGCCCGGGAACTCTTTGCCGTCGTAGTCCTTCATCAAAGGCTTCGGATCGAACAAGTCGATGTGGCTGGGGCCTCCCTGCATGAACAGCGAAATCATCGCGTTCGCCTGCGGGACGAGGGGCGGTGTCTTGGGCGTAACGTCGAATGAGCGAGGCTTCACTTCCGGCCTGACAGGCGCCGCCAGCAGATTGTCCTGCCTCAGCAACCACGCCAACGCCAGCGGCTGCAATGACATGGCAGCACCAGCCAGAAAATGTCTGCGTGACGATTCCATTTCTTTCGCTTTCCGATCGAGGACAGCCCTTCCGACGCCCTTCAGCAACAACAACTAGTCCACGTACAGAAATTCGTTTGAACTCAATAATGCCTGACAGAAACTCGCCAAGGCGAGTTGCGATGGAGTCTGTTTGCTGTCGGCCGGAGGGTGTTCCGCGTAAAGTATCGCCTGTTCACTTAAAAATGCTTTGGCCTGGGCCAACTCTCCCGAATCGGGCGCCCGGCCAAAGGCCAACTCCCAGGCGAGTCGACACTGATCCGCGGGATTCTCGCCGCACTGTTCGCGGACCCGTTCGGCAAAGTAACCAGCGTACTCCGCAGCGAAGTCGCTGTTCATGAGCATCAGTGCCTGGGGAGCGCCTGTCGAACTGTTCCGGAGCGTGCAGTTCGGTTCCATGTCCGGCAGATCAAATGTCGACAAAACTCCCAACGGTCGACTGCGACGAACCTCGATATACATGCTGCGGCGGTACTGCTCGCCATTGAGGTCGATTGCAGCCAGCGGCTTTCTTTCCCCATCGAGGTTCTCTTTACCGATTACGATCTGCCCGACGCTATCTTCCATGACGGGCACCGGTTCTCCCAACACCTTCGAATTGAGCTTCCCGCTGATCGCCAGCACGGCGTCGCGGATCGATTCGGCATCCATACGTCGCACCGGCATCCGGCTGTAGAGGTGATTGTCGGGGTCCAGTTCGTCGGACCGCGGATTGCGGACAGACGACTGCCGATATGTCGTCGACATCGTGATCAGTTTGTGGAATCGCTTCAGCCGCCAGCCCCCATTCATGAACTCGGCTGCGAGCCAGTCCAGTAACTCTGGATGCGTGGGCCGAGCGCCCAAAAACCCAAAGTCTCACGGCGTCGCGACACTTCCCTGGCCGAAGTAATGCAGCCAGAAACGGTTCACAAGTCCTCGGGCCGTCAGTGGGTGTCGACCATCGGTCAGTCTGCGAGCGAAAGCCAATCGCCGACCGGTTGTCGGTAGCGATGGATCGTTCTGCGGAATGGGAATCAGATCGCGATCGGCCAGAACCGAAAGTCCAGCGGCTGGGACCTTATCCTTTGGCTGACTCAACTCCCCACGAAAGAATAGAAACGTATCGGGCACCTGCCCGGGAACTTCGGTCAACGCCCGCATGAACCCTTCGAGCGGCTTCTCGGCCCGGATGGCGTCGACTTTCTTCTGCATCTCGTCTAAACGGTTCGCCTTCTGCGATGCGAGCAAATCGGCAACCACCTGCTTCAGTTGGGCCAGTTCCGCCGCTCCCTCGGGATCGAACTGCTCCAGAGTTGCCGCCGTCACCAGAACTCCAGGATTCTGCTGCAACAACGACTTCTGCTCATCGGTTCGCTTGCCGGCGGCGACAGCCGCCGCTGCCTTCACGGCAGGTTGAGTCTCTTCCGGCACCGACGCAACCGCCTTCTCCGCCGCGCGAGCGACATACTCGGCTTCCTTCTCTTTCCGCTCGCTCTCGAGCTTGGCAGCATCAGTGCGGATTTCGCGGTCGTAAAGATACAGCGAGCCGATACTGATCTGCTTGATTTTCGGGTACTTATCGAGCAGCTCTGCTTGCTCGGATGTCCGCTCCTTAGCGGCCGTCTGATACGCCGAGCGCAGAGCATCACGAACCGAAACCTCGACATCAAGCTTTTGCAACTGCGACTCGAGTGTCTGCGCGACAAACTCGTTCGCAACTTCCAGGCGTTTGGCATCGGCTTCTTTCGCGCGGGCTTCAATCTCTGCGGCAACGGCACGGTCGACGTCTGTATAAAGAGAAATCTCTCGGGCCGGTGGTGTCCTCCACTGCTTCCAGTTGAGCGCCGGTTCAAAGATGGCCCGCAAAGCGTAGTAGTCCTTTTGGAGGATCGGGTCGTAGCGGTGGTCGTGACATTCGGCGCAACCGACCGTCAGTCCCATGAGGGCTGTCGAGACAATCTTCACTGTCTCAGAAATCACCTGATTTCGGGCGACGTCCTGGTCGATGCCGCCAGAGGCTGTTCCGTCAGGCGCCATCCGCAGAAACCCGGTCGCCGTCAGCTTCTCGATCGTTTCCGGCGACATGTTGTTGTACGGACCCGTCACAAGTTCATCACCGGCAAGCTGTTCAACGATAAACTGATCGAACGGACGATCATGATTAAACGACTGAATGACGTAGTCGCGATAGCGGAAGGCCGATGGCCGTGGGCGATCCTCCTCGGTCATGCCTTCCGAGTCTGCATAGCCAGCCACGTCGAGCCAGTGTCGCCCCCAGCGTTCGCCGTAGTGTGGCGATGCCAGCAGTCGATCAACAAGATTCTCATAGGCATCAGGCGAGGTGTCCGCGACGAAGCTGGCGACTTCTTCCGGCGTTGGAGGAAGGCCAACCAAGTCGAACGAGAGCCGGCGGATCAATGTCGTTCGGTCGGCATCGCGAGAGAACGCAAGACCATCCTGCTCCAACCGGGCCAGCACAAATGCGTCCACCGGAGTTCGCACCCGCGAGCCGTCCTTCGGCTGAGGAACGGCCGGCTCCACGATCGGCTGGAGCGACCAGAAGTTCCGCTCCTCATGGGTGAAGTCGTCGGGAGAAATGTCTTCCGGTTCGGGGCGGGCGGTCGGAGCGCCGGCGATAATCCAGTCGCGAATACGGTCGATCTCATCTTCCGTGAGTGTCACATCTCCTGGAGGCATTTCACCGGAAGTAATTCGCTCCATCAGCAGGCTGGCAACCGGGTCTCCCGGAACAATCGCTGCCCCCGAGTCACCCCCCTTTAAGATGAATCGCTTCAAACGCAGATCGAGAGCCCCCTGAAGTTCCGCTTCCTCGCCGTGACAGTGGAAACAGGCCGCCTTAAAAATCGGGCGGATATCCCTCTCGTACATCGGGGGGTCGGCTGCGCGGGCTGCGGACGCCAACGAGAATGCAAGAACGATCTGCAGGAGGAGGTATTTCATATGCACGAGCAGGGCAGGGCGGGGGGGGGAGGGTAACGTCAGGCCAGCAAGCGGGTTGCGACCTTGACTCACATTGTCGGTGAGACCATCTGACATTGCAAGCCGATTCCCGCGCGCGGCCGCGACTTCCAGTACAGAAGGTTCTGGAAGGTAATGACTTATAACGCAATGTCATTTTACTTCCGAGACCATATCAATGGCGCCGCAAGGGCACTCTTCGGCACAGATTCCGCAGCCTTTGCAATAGTCCAGATTGAACTGATATCGGTTCCCAGGACCGAGCTTGATGACCGCATTGTCCGGGCAGACGCCGTAGCAGTTATCGCATTCGAAGCAATTGCCACATGACAGACATCGCCGTGCCTCGAACTTTGCCGTCTCCTCTGTCAGGCCGGCGGTGTACTCCTCAAACCCGGTGACCCGCCGCGAAGCGGAAAGAACTGCCTGAGTCGAACGGGAGGCGTCGCTGTAATACCAGGGATTCAGCCTTTCCGCTGTCGCCAAACCGGACCGTTCGGGATGTTGGTAAGTTTCTCCTCGCAGGAATGCGTCGACGTTGCGGGCGGCCAATTTGCCGTGACCGACGGCCGTCGTCACGGTTCGATCGGCAGGAACCATATCACCGCCAGCAAACAATCCCTGCCGTCCGGTCATCATGTTTGGTCCCACATCAACGATACCATCCGGTCGGACGACAACGCCGGGGCAAGACTTCAGAAACTCAGAGTCGACGTTTTGCCCCAAGGCGAGAATCAGCGAATCGGCTGCCAACGTCTCGGTCTGACCTGTCGGTTGAGGCCGACCATGCTCGTCCAGTTCCATTACTTCGACGGTCAACTCGTCTCCGTCGATCTGTGTGATCGTCCGCAGCCAGTTGATGACGACCCCCTCCTCCAACGCTTCTTCCGCTTCAAAATCGTGCGCCGGCATGTGTTCGCGGTCGCGACGGTAGATGATCATCGCTTCCTCGGCTCCTAGCCGTTTGGCAGTGCGTGCCACGTCCATTGCCGTATTGCCACCTCCGTAAACAGCCACGCGGCGACCGATTTGCGGACGCTCTTCTCCCAGTTCCATCTGCTGCAACAGTGTGACGGCGTCAAGAATCTTACCCGTGTCCTTCGCCGGAATCTCCGTCCGTTTACCGATGTGAGCCCCAATTGCCAGAAAGACGGCCGCGAAACCCTCCTCGGCAAATAGCGCCTCGACATCCTTCACTGCGGTATTCAGCCGGACCTCGACACCCAGGTTAACAATCCGCTGGATCTCCGCATCGAGAATGTCTCGCGACAGGCGATATTTGGGAATGCCAAACCGCATCATCCCGCCGAGCCTGGGACCCGCGTCGAAGAGCGTGACTTGATGTCCCAACTTCATCAGGTGATAGGAGGCAGAAAGACCGCTGGGGCCGGCCCCCACAACTGCGACACGCTGGCCGGTCGATGGGCTCCGGTCGAACTGCCAGCCCTTTTCGATGGCCAATTCCCCCAGAAATCGTTCAACTGCGTGGATGTTGACCGTCTGGTCCAGGGCCGCCCGGTTGCAGGCCGACTCGCACGGGTGATAGCACACTCGGCCCATGACGGCCGGAAACGGGGTATCGAATGTTAGTGTCCGCCAAGCCTGTTCGTAGTTTCCTTCTTCGGCGTGATACAGCCAGCCCTGGATGTTCTCACCGGCGGGACAGGCATTGTTGCAGGGAGGAAGCCGGTCGACATACACCGGACGCATTGTTCGCCACGTCCCCGTGTGATTGGCGAGGCTACTACCGGGATCGAGTGTGATTGCAAACGGTTTCTTCGCCGGGTCCGTCATTCGGGAGTTTCCTCCAACAATTCGTA
>CALJUK010000293.1 GCA_937975745.1 uncultured Planctomycetaceae bacterium
AGACGAAGACTTCGTCCACCTGCTGAACATGTACAACCCCGATGCGAACGATATCGACTTGCACAAGTTCACCTTGTCGCAGAATGGCTACTTCACGGCTGAGATCACGGCCGAGCGGCTCGCGACGACCAGCCTGCTGGATTCGGTGCTGACGCTTTACCGTGAAGTGACCGGCCCCGATGGCATCAGACGCGAGATCGTCGCCCGAAACGACAACTACTTCAGCAACGACTCGTTCATCGGGATGCATCTCGAAGCGGGCACCTACTTCATTGCCGTCACCAGCACTGGCAACACCGACTTCAACCCGGTCGTTTCGAACTCGGGTAACGGCGGCACAACCGACGGACGGTACGACTTGCGTCTGGATTTTGTCGCCGATCCAGTCAATGCTCTCGTCGACACCGACGGGACGCCACTCGATGGTGACTCAGACGGACATGCCGGCGGAGAGCACAAGTTCTGGTTCCGCACGGGCAATACCATCTTCGTCGACCGGGCCAACGACACAACAAGCGGGATTGACGGTGACGGGTCGCTTGTCAATCCGTATGACACCATCAGCGCGGCCATTGCCGCAGCCAGCGGAGGCGGCACGGACATCATCCGTATCGTCGGGAACGGCGGAACCGATGGAAACCTCGACACCGAAGGCGATGCCAACCCGTACCTGATCGGGCTGAACAGCCAGGCCAAGACTCTTCGCGACGGCTCGACATTTGAGATCCCCAAAGACGTGACCGTGATGGTGGACGCGGGGGCCGTCATCAAATTCAAGAGCGCCATCGTCAACGTCGGCAGCAGCATCGGCACGACCGATCGCAGCCACGGTTCCCTGCAGATTCTCGGTACGCCCGAGAATCATGTCTTCCTGACGTCCTATCACAATGACAGCATCGGCGGGAACAGCGACGGAGTTTCGAACGCCCTCAGCAATGGCAACTGGGGCGGTCTGGTCTTCCGCAACAACTCCGATTCGGCCATTGACGGCACGTTCCTGAACTACGTGGACTTTGCCGAGATCACCTACGGCGGCGGACTCGTCTTCGTCGATTCCGTCCAGCAGGTCTTCAACCCCATTCACATCGTCGGCGCCCGACCGACCATCACGAACAACATCATCCGTTTCAGTGCCGATCACGCCATGTCGGCCGATCCCAACGCGTTTGAAGAAACGCGAGATCGAGTCGGCCCAAAGATCCATGGCAACCTGGTGGTCAACAACTCGTTCAACAGTTTGTTCGTTCGCATCGAAAGCAAATCTGGCCAGCCGGTTGATCGGCTGACAGTCTCGGCCCGCTTCGACGACACCGACATCGTTCACGTCATTACCGAAAATCTCCACATTGATGGAACTCCTGGCGGACCGTTCGGCACCACCGGACGGACCAATGGCCGGCTGGCGATCGACCCCGGCATGGTCGTGAAGATGGAAGGCGCGCGAATCGAGATGGAAGTCGGCGGTTCGCAATTGATCGCCGAAGGAACTGTCGAGAACCCGGTGATTATCACCGGGTTGAGGGACGACAGCTATGGTGCTGGCGGCACGTTCGACACGACCGGTGACGGCGTGGCATCACGCGGTGAAGCCGGCCAGTGGGGCGGCTTGATCTGGAACGCGACCTCGTCGGGCAGCCTGGACCACGTTGTTCTGGCTTATGGCGGTGGCGAGACGCCAATCGAAGGTGGTTTTGCCCGCTTCAACCCCATCGAAATCCGCCAGGCCGATGTTCGCATCGCCAACTCGACGCTGCGTGACAACGATGACGGATACGACTCGTCCAATCGAAACGGCCGCGGCTCGAACGCCCGCGCGACGATCTTCGTCCGTGGTGCCCAGCCTGTCATCGTCGACAATACGATTCGCGACAACGCCGGGGATGCGATCAGCATCAATGCCAATTCACTCATTGGTTTCACCAAAACCGATACCGGCCGGCAAACAGGCGCTGTCGACCTGTTTACCGAGTATGCCGACAACTACGGTCCGCTGGTTCGAGGAAACCGCTTGGCCAACAACCGCACCAATGGCATGGAGGTGCGAGGCGAAGAACTGACCGGAGCCAGAGTCTGGGATGACACCGACATTGTCCATGTCGTCCGAGACGAAATCTCGTCGATCAACTTCCACACCTACGGTGGGCTCCGATTGCAGAGCAGCACCGAGCAAAGCCTGGTCGTCAAACTCGAAGGGGACAATGCCGGCTTCACCGCGACTGGCGAACCGCTGGATATTGACGACCGCGTCGGCGGCACCGTGCAAATTATTGGCGGGCCCAACACACCGGTCATTCTGACGTCACTGACGGACGACACCAACGGTCAGAGGCTGGATCCTGACGGCAACCCGATGAACGACACCAACAATGATGGTGTCACAGGTGACATCTCGGGAAGTCTCCCGTCCCCCGGCACACCGTTGACTGTGACGCAGTCCACAAACGCCAACACTCTGCTCAACGCGCTCCTGCTCAATTCGCTGCCCACCGGCGTGACGCTGCAGAACGCGACTTACGCGGGGGGGGCCCAAGCCGCCGGTACATACAACGGCGGCGACGCCGTCCCACTGCAGATCCCGCTCAAAGGAACGGTCCTGACGACCGGTTCAGCCAACATTCCCACCAGCAACACCGTGTCGAGCTTTGGCAGTACGATGGGTGTCCCGGGCGATGCGTCGCTCAACAGTCTGGGTGCCGGGACCACCACCGAAGCGACGTCCCTGACCTTCCAGGTCGTCGTTGATCCAAACTCGGGCATTCACTCGGGCAGCTTCAAGTTCCAGTTTGCCAGCGAAGAGTTCCCCGAATTCGTGAATTTCGGCGTCAACGACGTCGCCGGCGCGTTTGTCAACGGCTCGAACGTGATGAGGGACTCACTTGGCAAGGTGATCAATGTCGACAATGCCCTGTTCAGCATCGACAACACAGGATCGACGCTGAACGTCGAATACGATGGAATGACGATCGGACTCGTCGCCACTTTTGCACTGCGCGACGGTGTGAATACGATCAAGATCGCGATCGGAGACGTCGGAGATACAATCTACGATAGCGCGATTTTCGTAAGCGACCTGCAATTCAGCACCGAGACAGTCACCGGTGGTGGCGGCGTTTCGGCCGTTCCCTCGGCTGGTGACTGGCGAGGGATCGTTCTCGACCAATGGTCCAACGATCGCAATGTCGATACCGTCCTCGAACGAGAATCGCTGGCCGACTCGCAGGACGTCAACTCCAACCCGTTCGACGCCCAGTTCCTGGGGACGTTGGCGGCCAACGAGAATGCCGGCACGAACGACCAGCCATTAGGCTTCGACATCCACGGATACATTAACAACGACAATCCGGCAGATTTGGACGTCTACAGTTTCTCGGCAATCGCGGGCACCGAAGTCTGGATCGACATCGACGCGACCGACTTCGGTCTCGACTCGGTTGTCGAGCTGATTAACCCGATTGGCCAGGTCATCGCCCGCTCAATCGACGTGGATACTCTCGAATTCTCTGCGCTCAACATGCGGAAGGATGCCCACAACGGGCCAGATACATTCAGTCCCAACATTAAAGATGCCGGCATGCGAGTCATCCTCCCCGGCAATCCAGGGGATACTGGCACGTACTTCGTCCGCGTCCGCAGCAACACGGCTGTCGGCGACATTGATAATACCGACGGCGGCCTCACCAGCGGCCGGTATCGGTTGCAGATCCGCCTACGACAAATCGACGAGATCCCCGGTTCGACGATTCAGTACTCGAACATCTCCTACGCGAAGACAGGCATCGAGATCAGCGGTCTGCCGGCCCATTCGCCGCTGTTGGGCGAGTCTTACGAGACATCCGCCTCGAACAATAACAGCGACGGTTCCCTGCTGAACCCGCAAAATCTGGGTAACCTCCTTGCGAGCGATCGCAACGTGATTAGTGTCGGCGGGACAATTTCAAGCAAAACCGACGTCGACTGGTACAAGCTCGAAATGGGCATCCAGCAGAGACAGTCAATCGCGGGGGTGAACGCGGGGGCCAAGACCTGGGCCACCGTGTTTGACATCGACTACGCCGACGGTCTCGTCCGCCCGGATACCGTCCTGTCGGTCTTCGACTCCAACGGAAACCTCGTCTTCGTCTCACGAGATTCCAGCATCGAAGACGATCAACCGGCAGCGGGTCAAGGGACAGACTTCGACGACCTCACTCGTGGCAGTGCCGGTCCGTTCGACCCGTTCTTGGGGAATGTCCAACTCCCTGCGGCCGGTCCCGGCAGCGTGTTGACGTACTACGTGGCTGTCTCCTCGAACTATCGCCTTCCCCTGCAATTGGACCAGTCCTGGAAGGGCAATGCCGCCAACCAACTTGTGCGTCTGGAACCGGTTAATTCGGTCACGCGCGTCGTGGAAGACCACATCGGCTACACGGGGTACTCCTCGGGTGGTCAGAACTCGGGGCTGGTTCAGGTCGACCCGACAACCGATGCCATCCTGCACGTCGAAGACGGCATTTCGCTCAGTACGAATGTTGTCCCCTGGGACCTGGGCGACGTCAGCTTGTACATCTCGCAGTCCCGCCGGTTGTACATTGCCGATCCGCTCAACGGTGGTGATCTGATCGACGTGGGCAACCTGGGCAGTTCCACGGTCACAACGCAAGACATCGCCATGAGGTCTGACGGGCGTCTGTTTGGCTACTCGAGTATCTCCGGTAGCACAACCACCGCTGGAAACGTCTACGAAATCAATGTTGGCAACGCCGTCGAGACGTTGGCCGGTGACGACGACATTTCTGACGTTCCAACGGGGGGATCAACCAATCCGGACCTGCTCACAACCGACAATGTGGATGCCTTCGCATTCCGACGGACGGGTGTGGCCGACTACAACGATGTCTTCCTGGCAGTCGACGCCGGAGCGACGTCCAAGCTATTCCGCGCTCACCCCGACACTTTTGACGCCAACGACGGCGGCGGTGTGGGCCAGACATTCTATGGTGCCAAGGGTCTCATCACCGATGGCAACCTGATCAATTCCGATACGACCGGAATGGCCTTCCTGGGAAGTACGCTGTTCGGCGTCAGTGCCGGCGGGCAGTTCTACACGATCAATCAGAACACCGGCGCAGCCTCGGTCATTAAAGTTTTCTCCAATGCGGCGACGACCACCGAGATCAACGCGATCCTGCGGCCCGGCGCCCTCGCGGAGCTGCTGGCCGCCGCCCGCGCCCACCCCGG
>CALJUK010000294.1 GCA_937975745.1 uncultured Planctomycetaceae bacterium
GAACCGTTAGCGAAACTCGGATTGTTTCGCCGATTCCCCGGCTGATGAGCTGTTCGAACGCGATCCGCGTCTTGATGATTCCGTCCGGCGGCATCCCCGCCTCGGTGACACCCAAATGCAATGGGACGTCCGGCCGTTCTTCGGCGAATCGGCGGTTGACTTCAATCACCTTCTGCGGATCGGAATCCTTCAGCGACACGCAGTAACGTGTCATCCCGATCTGGTCGAGAAATTCACAGTGATCGAAGGCACTCTGAAGCATCGGCGAGATGCTGTCCGACTTGTCATATCGATCGGCGATGGCCGGATCGACCGAACCGCAATTCACACCGACACGCAGGGCGCAGTCGTTCTGGCGTGCGACATCGGCGATATACTGGACCTTCTCCCGCCACGGTTTTTCGGTTTCGTGGTGATAGAGATGTCCGGGGTTGTACCGCAGTTTGGCAACGAAGGGAGCGACAATCTCGGCCAGCCGGTAGTTTTCCTGCAGGTCGACCGACAGGTTCGCGCCCGTTTCAGCGCTGACGGCACGAAGCGCCTCGGCGTCTTTCTTGCTGTCGACAGCCACGCGAATGATGTCGGCACCCGCCTGCTGCAGATCCCGAACCTGAGCCACCGTCGCCTGGACGTTGGTCGTCTTCGTGGCCGTCATGCTTTGGACGGCAATGGGGTGGCCGGCACCAATGGTGACCGAGCCAATTCGAACCGCTCGCGTTGGATTGCGGGGAAGTTCCAGCATGAATCGATCCGTCAAACGGGGCCCTGTGCGGGGCATTGAGTAAGGTATCGGAACGCGAAGGACCACACAGTTCGGGCGTGCCCTTGGTGTCTGTGTGCCAACGCCAGCTTCCAGCGTCGCCTGGGAACTGCGGCTCTGCGCCTGCCTGTTCTGAGAATCATAGGTAATAGGGCGGAGACTTCCCAGACTGGAAGGGGCTTCCCGCTGACCGATCCTGCCCGAAGAAAGCGATTCCAGACAGAAACACCTGACCGAGGTGGGGTGCGATCGTGTGTACAGTTTCGATCAACATTGACAAAACGCGGTGGCCCGTCGTATAAGCCCGCTCCAATCACGCGTCAGTCCGACGGAATTCTCGACTGCCGCATCAAAAGCAATTCCACCCGTTCTCATGGATATGAAGCCATGTCGAAGATCTCATGGATGATCGTACTGGCTGTTTTGGCTGTTGTGGGCTGCTCGTCGCAGGATGCGACTGAATCGACGACAGCGGCAACCGATTCGGCCGAAATTCCCGAGAAAGTGGCGACTTCGGAGGCGTCAGCGCGCCCGGTTGTGACAACCGCCCCCGAAGAGCTGATCGCCAAGGCTGTGGCCCACGTCGAACGGCGTGAGCTGGTTCCGGCAATCCGCACCTTGACCGAGGCCGCCAAAGCGGCCCCGGGCGATTCGAGCGTCTACTTCCGCCGCGGGAGTATCCTGGCGGACATCGGTCAGAATGCGTTGGCGCAGCAGGATTTCAACAAGGCCATCGAACTCGATGGAACCAACTCACGCTATTTTAACACGCGGGGCTACTTTTACCTGACACGCAAAGCGCTGGACCCGGCATTGGGTGACTTCACCCGGGCGATCGAACTCGATCCCTCGTACAAGCAAGCACTCAACAATCGAGGTCTGGTGCTCATCGCAAAGAAAGCCTTCGACAAGGCGTACGCCGACTTCGAAGCGGCCCTGAAGATCGATCCGGAGTATGTCGACGCGTACAACAATCTGGGTTTTGCCGACTACAACGCAGGCGAATACGAAAAGGCGATGGTCCAATTCGACCGGGTGCTGGAACTGCAGCCGAATTATGTGAATGCCTACAACAATCGTGGGCTCGTTCACTTCAAACAGGGACATCACGAACGGGCCATCGTGGACTTCACAGAGGCCATTGTCCGCGATCCGAACAAAGTGAAGTACTATCACCACCGCCGTGAAGCCTACATGAAGTTGGGCAAGACGGACGAAGCGAAAACCGACGAAGAGAAGATCGCTTGGCTGGGGCGGCTGGCTCACCTGAATGTGCAGATCGCCCGCAACGCGAACGATGTCGACGGTTATCTTGCACGGGCTGAGTTCTTCCTCAATGCGGATGAAACCGATGCGGCCATGCGAGATTACGACCGGGCCATTCGGATTGCCCCCAAGTCCGGCTTGATTCTCTCGCGGCGTGCGGCCGCCTGGTTGAAACTGGGCGAGACCGATCGAGCGATCGAAGACTGCTGCGAAGCAATTCTGATCGATCCACACTACGAGGCGTACTCGACTCGCGGCGATGCGTACCTGCAGAGGGGCGATCACGAGCAGGCCATTGCCGACTATGCCAACGCGAAACGGTTCGATGCCAGCGTTGCCAAGGCCTATCTGCTGCGATCCGAAGAGCGGAAACGCCAGGGAGACGAAGCCAGTGCCGAGGAAGCGTACAAGCAGGCCCTCGCCATCGATCCCACCATTGCTTCTGCCACAGTCACGAAGTGAAGTTCGTGTCGAGATCGTCCCGAAACGAAGTCAGACCGACCGAACTTCGGTTCCGAGCCGTGTGCTGACCTCCGAGCAGAATCTCCCGCGCAGTTGCAGAGAACATTCCACCCGGCCCGATCCATCCGCGAAAGACAGTCTCGCGTGGTTAAGCCAGCACGACTGCTGGGGGCCAGAAAATTGCGGCCTACTTGCCCCACAGTTTCCACCAGGACCGTTCGGCTGGGTCAGCCTCCGCCGTGTCAAAACGGTCGGGGCCCTGTCCCGAGGTGATGACGTGTCCCTCGGGGAGCAACACGCAGGAGAGGTCGCCGTCAATTCCGCCCGTCGTGTCGACGAGGATCCGATTCGGTCGCAGGACCGCCTGTGGAACCTGGACGTGGCCCGAAACGACAGTCAACGGACAGTCCGCCGGCGGTGAAGAGCTCACCAAGGATTTCGAGCACAACCAGGGCGGTCGGTTCAGCGAGAAGTCCTTCTGTCGCAGGATGCGCTGCTGTATCGCAAAGGGAGAATTGGGCTCGAGGCCGGCATGGACGAAGAAGAACTTCGGATGCTCGATGCACCAGGGAAGGCCAGCAATCACGGCCCGATGTCTGTCGGGAACGCGGTGGGCCAACTCGTGCAGGTCGCCAAATGTGGCACCGTACGAGGCGAAAGTGGTCTGTGAGTCGTAGTGGTCCAGCCACCGTTTTCCCCAGTCGCTGTATTCCGGGGTGGGCAGCCAGCCGAGAGCGGCCGCCATCGCCAGGTCGTGGTTGCCGGCAATGGCTGCGGTCCGTCGATGCTGGATCAGCAGATCGGAAATGACATCGACAATTCCCTTCGGATCCGGGCCACGGTCGACCAGATCGCCGATAAACACGATCCACCGCCGTTCGTAGTCCGGCAGGGCACGGAGTTTGTCGAGGATGGTGAGCAGTTTCTCTACCTGCCCGTGAAGATCGCCAATGACGGCGACGGGCCCGTCGATTCGAGTGGCCAATTCCAGCTGCATCCTGGTCCTTTCTCAGTCAATTCGTCGCAGATTCACGCCGGGGCATGCCACGGCGGACGGGCATGTTATCGCGCGAGCAAGAATCCACCAAGACGAACAGAACGGCGATCTCCGCCCTCGCCCCGCTCAAGTTTTCCGGTGACGACGATGCGAGGGTTCTCAAGGCCCCGGATCACACGGCAGAGAGCCGTGGGCAGTGCGTTACCCGCCGTAACCTTCCAGTCGTGCCTGAAATGCGCGATCGGAGAAGTTGTAGTCGATTCCCATCCGGCGAACGTCAAACGGATCGATGTCGGCCCGATTGCACCCACCATAGGCCGACAGGCAACTGGCGTATCCGATTCGCTTCACGTCTTCGAGAATCTCTGGGGTGATGTCAGACTTTTTTCCGAACGGGTAGGCGAACAGTACCTCTTCGAGTCCGAGTCGACTCTGTAGCTCGGCCTTGGAGGCCACCAGTTCCGCGCGGACCTCCTCCGGCGGAGCCTGGGCGCAATTGACGTGCGATACCGTATGCGAGCCGATCGTGAAGCCCAGCTGCTTCATTTCGGCGAGGTGATCCCACGTCATGTTGGGGAGTGGTCGGCCTAGTTTCGTCAAATCATGCGGGAAGCCCCGCTCGGCCCCGATCATCCCCGTGCTGACGAAGAATGCAGCCGGGATTCCATGCTTGACCAGGATTGGAACGGCGTTTTGGTAGTTGTCCAGATATCCGTCATCAAACGTGACTGCGACAACCGGCCGACGAATGTTTCGGGGAACCCGTCCTGCAACGACATCGTCGATGGTGGCAACGGTGTATTTGCGGCGGACGAGTTCCATCTGTCGATCGAATTGTTCGATTCCCACGGTGACCGTATCCCGCAGTTCGTCGTTCACACGGTGATACAGGAGAACAACGACGCGCTGCCTGTTCTGCCACGCCAGGACTCGGGAGGGGATCGGCCGGATCAGGTTGCTGTAGGAGAAAAATACCGCTTCTTTGACTTGCCGTTTGAGCACATTCTGACCCTTGTGGGAGGCTGACCGCCGGTCGAGCTCGCGTTGCTGCCTGAGTGTCGGTGTGGTGTAGGTGCGACCTTCGCCCCGCTGTTTTTCTGACGACGGATTCCCGTCGGCAATCAGTCGGATCGCACGGTTGACCAGTCGAATGCCAAGTTCATCGAGCTGAAGCTGCAGTCCCTTGACTGTGGAAAACTTCGTAATGGGGACGGTTGATGCTACAAGGATCTGACCGGTGTCCAGCCCCGCATCGACCCAGTGCACAGTGCAGCCGACTTCGGACTCCTGATTCCACATTTCCCAGAACGCGGGGGGCATGCCTCGGTACTCGGGAACCCTTCCCTTGTGCAGATTGATCGTACCGGACTTGGGAAGTTGAAATAGTGGCGGGCGGAGAATCGGGGCGGCCAGGCAGATGCCGAGGTCCGGCTCGAACTGTTCGATTTGTGACAGCACGTCGGCCGCATGCAGGTTGTCGCAGCAGATGTACTGCACCCGTGGGTGTTCTGGGAGGCGGGACATTTGCCGCGCCGGCTCCATCGACGCCGATTGCCTCCGATGTGTTCTTGCCCGCAGTCGCTCCGAAAGCGAGGCGACTTGATGGGGGACCCACCTCCAGCCGTGGTGTTTCAGGTTGCGTCGCTGACCTTGCCAGATCGATCGCAATGTTCGCCGCCGAACCTGATGCACGATCAAAACTTCAAGATCGGGGAAGTCCCCCAGGATCTTCCAGATTCCTTTCCTGACGGAGTCCGATAATTGGCCAGTGAAGATTGCGATTCGCTTCATCGTACCGTTCGTGCCCTCTTGGACTGACCACGCGATCTAACCCTGTCGAAGGGCCGGAACGATCTCGGTTCTCGCGGCATGCCAGGCGGGAGGAATCCCGGCGAGCAGACCCGTCACCGCTGCGACAGCGACACCGAAGACAGTCAATCGGATCGACGGCGTAAAAGCAATTGTCACGGCTTCTGCGCCGACCGACAGGCTACTGGCAGCCAGGACAGCCATCGCTGTTCCCACGCCGACGATTCCACCTGCGAGGCTCAGAAGAAAGCTTTCAGTCAGAATCAGGCCGAACACTCTCTGTCCGGAGAATCCGAGCGTCTGCAGGACGGCGTGCTCGTTGATGCGGTCCTCGACCGACATGATGGTTGTCGTCGCGACCAGTGCCAGTACCAGCCCCACGCACGCATACCCCAAGTAGTGGGCCATCCCGATCAATTGCGTCAGATCGCCCAAGGCCTTTGCCTGAAAGACGCCCTTCGGCCGAGTGTCGGTTTCGATTGGCCCTCCTCGGAAGAGTTCGTCGATCTCCTGGCTTTTGACGACCGGATCAACCCCCGCCTGCAGCAACACCTCGATTTGAGTCACCGTGCCAACCAGATTCATTCCCCGACTGCGCTGCAGGAATTCCAGGTGGGAATAGATGTAGTTCTCCTCGGCGGCATCATTACTCCGATAAATACAGGCCACAT